>DAOWIM010000087.1 GCA_030640905.1 bacterium | reverse complement strand
GTTGCAGCAACCTTACTGATAGCATCAAAAACTTTCTTTATCGCCTTTGATTCTCCCAGGATACCATACGATTCAGAGGTTTTCTTGTCTGATCGGGGGTGTGTTGCTCGTCGAGCATAGAGCTTATCCAAAGCTCGTTTCACTGCATCAAAAAGTTCTTCGTCAGTGAACGGCTTAGCCAGGTAGTCCTCAGCTCCATACTTGACTGCTTCAACTGCCCCGCTAATTGAAGCATAACCGGTAATCATCATAACCTCAGCGTCCTTGAGGTTCTCGCGAACATGTCTGACCAAGTCCATGCCGCTGACCCGTGGCATTTTGTAATCCGTGATAACGAGGTCAATTGGTTCCGCATCCAGAATCCGGAGCGCTTCTTCTACTCCCGATGCCGTATATACCCGGTACCCTTTGGAAGTCAGGTTTCGCTGGAGCACCTCCAGTGTCTCCAGGGCATCATCTACAACAAGGATATGGTCCCTTTTCTCAGAGTTAGTCATCCTTACCCTCTTTACTGTTCGTGGTTGTCTCTGCCGGTAATCGAATTACGAACTTCGTGCCCCGGTCTATTTCGCTTTCCACTTCAATTGTCCCATTGTGAGACGAAACTATTCCATGAACGACGGATAAACCAAGACCCGTCCCCTGGTCAACATCCTTGGTTGTAAAAAATGGATCGAATATCATCTCCCTTACTTCGTCGCTCATGCCAGTTCCGGTATCCTCAACAATCAACAGCACGTGAGTGTCATTGTGGGCGGTTGTGATTGTAAGGTGGCCACCTCGGGGCATTGCCTGTATAGCATTTACAACCAGATTAGTCAATACCTGCAGAAGCTGCGAACGGTCTGCCATAATCTCCGGCAAATCGGCCGGTGTGTTACAAGATAACTTGATCCCTGCCTTGGAACATCTGGACTGAAGGAGGTAGAGGCTATCTTTCACCATAGCGCTGAGGTTTATATAAGTTCTCTCAGGGGAGGTCTCCCGGGCAAACACAAGGAGCTTCTTTATCACCTCACGGGCATGCAAAGACGCTGAAATTATCTTTTCTATATCCTGTTTTGTCTGGCCCCTCAAACCCTGATCCTTGGTTGCCAATTGGGCAAACCCGAGAATATTAGCCAGCGGTTCGTTCAGTTCGTGTGCTAATCCGGCTCCAAGTTGACCAATTGTCACCAGGCGGTCAGCATGCCTCAGTTGCTCCTGTAACATCACTTTCTCCTCTTCCGCCTGCTTCTGTTCGACAATGTTAGATACTTCGCGGGCGATAGCGTTGATGAGATGGCGCTCTTCGTTTAAGAAAGGACCTTCGTCAAGCTGCGGCTTTTCCCAGACATAACCCACTTCTATGGAGCCTCGCTTATTCCCATCTACCGTGATGTCGGCTCTCATGCTGTGGGCTGGTTTCCTATAACCGCTGGTAGTGTAGACACGTTTATCCAAAACAATACGAGCGCAGCAAATGTCCGGATAAAGCCAACCGGGTGGGAGTAGCTCTACTGTCTTCTGTAAGACCTCATCCAGCGATATCCCGGGTTGCGCAACGGCCTTGGCAATACCATAAAGACAGGTCAGTTCCTTCACCCGTTCCCGTAACGCTTCCTGCAATCTACGATGAGCGAGGGCAATTCCCAAGGTCTGGGCTACAAATTCATACGATTCGATTTGTTGCTCAGTAAAGAAGTCCGGGGTTATGCTCTCCAACTCCAGTAGGCCAATATGTTGCAGACCAGCCTCTACCGCAATCAAAGCCAAAGAATGGGAACCCTTACTTACACCTATGCCTAACCCCTCGCCCGAGTCCATTGGTTGAAGGCCTGGAATTGTTTGATCTGTAATATCGCCCAGCCAGAGGCTGCCATTCTCTGTGTACCATGATAAAGAAGAATCGAAGCGTCCGCTCGCAATATCACTACACAACTGATCCAGAGCGCTGTCGTTGCTGGAACTCCACGTGCATTCACCGCTCTGATCACTCACCGGAGATGTTTCTTCAAACCTGAAAGACTGGTTCATGTGTCGATTTAACTCACAGCGGTATCGTCGGTTGCGTTTGAACAGTACCATTCTAACTACATCGCACCCGCTGAATTGGATCACCATTTGGGATACTTTTTTGAGAAACAGGGCTCGCGGGATACCGCTATCGGCCTGTTCCAGTATCCGATTGGATAGATCCCGAAAGTCTGTGGGCTGCTTGGAGACGTCAGGATCGGTCTTAGCTCTTGGTTTTCGATTATCCATTCTTATTTCATAATATAAGAGGGAAGCGAGGGAAGTGTCAACCGGCGCAGAGGCATTTCCCTCGTTGCATATATCGCTCATCGGTGGGTAAATACCCTGTGGAGGCCAGCACTCCAGCGGGCCTTACGAGACGAGTTCCGCAACTGGGGGATTGTTACTTTCGACGGTCCGTTCTGGATCGGAAATGTCTGCCTTCAGACTGCACTTTTAAATCTGGACGGCCAGCCACTAACTCTTGCGGACTTCGCTATCGGCGATTTTATAGCCGTGAAAGGGTTCCCGGCGGAAGCAGACAAGTTGTCCATATGCCTAATGCAGAAGATTGAGCCGTAAACGACATCATTGGATACCTCTCACAATTATGAGACTCCCTCTCTCATTGGTGTTATGAACACCACGTTTGCTTATCGTGGGGGCAGCATTGTCCGCACCCGTGATTGCTTACGTAGCGATTCTCGTCTTGAGGGAGCACGCCGACCCTCGCGAGGAGATCTTGTCGGCTGAGGATGAAAAGGAAACGATTGATCCGGCCATTGTCTGTCAACTACTCTGCAATAAATTGAGGTGGGGAGAATCGAACCCCCGACCCTTAAACCACGGCTATACATGGATAGTGTTAGTCCATGAATTGGGCCGGATAAACGAAAATTCCGTTCACAAAACACACTTGTCGGAGAACAAGAACTACATAAGTACGTGTGCTGCAGCGTAGTTCGCTGTTAGGAAATCAATGGCGGAGAGGCAGGGATTCGCCGACCGCTATTTTGGCCAAGCTCTTGTAAGAGCGTGTATTACGCTTAATATCATGGGTTTACAAAGATGAAGTTCGGTTAAGTTGGGGCAAGTTCGTGCAAGTACAAGCAAGTTCAGCGTAGTTCGCTGTTAGAAAATTGTTAGAAAAAATGAGGCCGGAGGCAGTTAGGGACGTTCTTAGGTGCGGCCTATTGTTAATCAGCAGGTCGCTGGTTCGAGTCCAACCGGGGGAGCTTTGTTTTTTCCCGTCCGGCTGGTAACAGAGCGTGGTTAACCCGCTTCGGGAGCAGATTTGCAGGCTACCAAAGGAAGAGCCACACCCGCTCTCGCTGGCGTGGCTCGGATATTCTCACCTCGTGATCAGATACTGATTAGCAGATATGTGATTGTCTAATAGTCAATGCTGAACCCTGCTCCGGCGGTGATGTCTGTATAGGTAAAGTCTGGGTCGTTCGAGACTTTCTTATACGAACGCAAGTAGAAAGTGATAGCCACCAAATCACTCAGCGCGTACAGACCCTTGAACTTGATATCGGTGTAATCAATGTAAACCCTGTTGAGCAACCCGATGTCACCGGTCCAGTAGTTGGGATAGTCCTTATTCTTGAATCTCGCGGTAAGGCGCATCCTCAGGCGCTCCGTCGGTTCAACTGACACTCCGGCGCGATACTGCCAGAATGAATAGCCATAAAAGTTTTCAAAGTTCTCGCTCCGGTCGATATATTCAACCGAAGCCCATACTTTGTGGCGGTCGGCAATCTCTCGCCTCAGCTTCAAGACCGCTGCGTTTTCTCGGAAGGTTCTGATCTCGGAGGGACCACTTGTTCTGAGACTCACCGTATACGTGGGCCGCTCTTCGTAATCGCGCTTACCTGAACTAAACGTTGCCTCCAGTCGCCAGGCTTCCTCAAATTCCCATCTAGCACAAAAAGATCCGGTGAGACTGTTGTAATCATAGGAAGTCAGCCCAGGAAACTCATCATAGTTGTAATTCAAATAGCCGACCGTTTGCTCGAGTCGGATGTTTCCAAAATCGTAGCGGTGAGTCAGTTCCAGGTCGATAACAGTTTTCTCAAACGTTCGGGTCAAGGTCTGACCACTGTCGTCGATCAGGTCCTTGTTACGGTGAGACAGATCGAAATGGCCCACAAAGCGACCTTTCCGGTTATACCTATAGGTTGGCTCCCAGGAAACGCCGAACGACGACCGGTTACGCTGCGTGTAGGACGGATAATAGTCGATACCAGCATATCCCATAATTTCATGACGAAATTGCCAAGAGGATTTGAAGCGCCATTTCGCCCTCGCATCGATATAACTTACCATGGAACCGGTTTCGAGACTATCTTCGTAGGAATGGAATATGTTGGACTCATACAAACTCAGAAAGTCGAATTTCAGTTCGGGCCCCCTTGTTGTTGAATAACCGGCTGATGGCAAGGTAAGGACCATCACCAGTAGCAGGCAGCAGGTTGGCAAAAAATGCTTCATCACTTCTCCTTGTGTGGATTACTTTGTCGGTTCAAAGATTTCTTCGTAAAGGCGCCAGAAGCGCTTCGATTCAGGTTTGGCCAGAGCCGCAATGGTATACTCTTCCCGAGCTTCTTTTAGTTGCCCCAGCTTTACATACACCTGCCCCAGAATCCAGTGACTTTTCCAATTGCTCGGTTCGAGGCTCACCGCTTTCTCAAGCCGGCGCACCGCTTCATAAAGATTGCCAGTCCTCTTCTCCAGAACACCAAGATTGTGGTATGCCTTGGCATAATCGGACCGCTGTTCGATGGCAACTGCATAGTCGCGTTTCGCTGCGGCTACCGAATCGAGATCATCATATACTTTGGCGCGGTTGAAGTAGGCGCTTGACGATCTGGTCAGCCCAACCAGACGGTCATAGTATACAAACGCGGAGTCATATTCGCGCATCCGTCGGTAGGCTCCACCCAGATTATTAAGACCTTTTGTATTCACCGGGTCCTGATCGACAAGGCGACCGTAAATTCTAACAGCTTCGGCGTGGCGTTCCAGCTTGGTGTAAATCAGTCCCAGGTTAAACATCGCCTTACTGTTCTCCGGATCGAGTTCAACGACCCTTTCATAAAACACCGCTGAGGAATCAAGTTGGCCGAGCTCGGAATAAATGTGGGCGGCGTTGTAGTAAGCTCGCGTGTAGCTTGGGTTGATGGCCGTCGCGTGACGGTAGTGTTCCAGTGCGACTTCGGGCTGATCGATACTGGCATATGCCAAAGCGAGGTTAAAATGCGCTTCATATATACTGGTGTCTATTTGCAATGCCTGCCTGTAGGCCGCAACGGCACTGTCGGGTAAGTTCATTCGACGAAAGACAACTCCCAGATTAAACCATGTCTGGGCGTCGGTCGAATCGTACACAGCGGCAGTCTGATAACTGGCTGCAGCGGATGAATCGTTTCCTGTTTCGCTATAGCAAAAGGCCAGATGCTTAAACGCCTTGGGCTTGGTGAAGCCCAACGAAATTGATTTACGCAGTTCTTCAATGGCTTCATCATGGCGCTGACCGTCCATCAGTATCATTGCCAGGTTGTAATGCGCTTCCGCATAGTCGGGGCGCAACCGTATTGCCTCATGATAACTTGTTTCCGCACCGGATGAATTGCCTAAGCGCTTGTAGACAATCCCCAGATTATAATGTGCCGGCGCCGAAATCCGAGATTGGTTCAATTCAGCGGCTTTACTGAGCCATTCCTGGGCCTTGCGGTTCTTGCCGATCCTCGAATATAACACTCCCAGATTGTAAGCAGGCTTGTAATAATGCGGGCGCAATTGACAGGCGGTCTCATACGATTTTATTGCGTTGCCATATCGATTCAGGTTCTGACTGGCCACGCCGTGGTTGTACCAGCCGCGGGCATAGGTGGAGTCGATTTGCAGTGCCCGGACAAGCAATCGTTTGGCACCTGTATAGTCCTGAAGGGTCATGAGAAAAGCTGCCGAATCACTCAATGCGATCGCTTCCGGATCGGCGCTATTTCGCTCGGTAGCTTCGTCAGCCGACTCGGGTTCGATCTGAAAGATCGTCTTGTCGTCGATAGTATCATAGTCGCCTGACATCTTACCGCCGACCTCGATACCCCTTTCGGATGAACGGGCGCTTACTTCGATCACCTTCGTGCGTTGATCGATAGAAGACCCACCATACAGAACCGCATAAATAACAACGGCCAGAACTGTCAGCCACGCGAATAGATTGATCAGCAGGCGAAAATTCATTTGAGCACGCTCCGCAAACCAGTCTGGTTGGCAATCTGAATATTCAGTCCGGGGCGGGCGTTGACTTCCAGAACCATCGGTCCCTGGTTTGCATCACAAACAAAATCGACGCCCACATATCCCAGCCCGACTATCTCTGAAATTTGTGACCCATACTCTATTATCTCAGACCAGTACGGAATAGTATGTCCCGCCAGATCAATCCCCGTTTCCGGATGCTTTTTAATTATTCGATTACGACTACTTCCGCCATTGGTGCGGCCGGTCGCGAGGTCAATTCCTACGCCGAGTCCACCCTGGTGCAGGTTAGCTTTACCCGCAGACGCACGGGTCGGCAGACGTAGCATCGCCATTACAGGTCGATGGTGCTGACAAATTAGCCGGATATCGGCTACTCCGCCTGCCTCAGTCGATATCAGTTCGGAAATAGCTGGTTCGTTGATAAGTTTTTCCTCGAAGAACGCCGTGTCGGATCTGTTGTCGATGGAAAAGGCGCCATTCAAGATCTGCATGATATGAAACTCGAGATCATCAGTTGATATAGGTCCGGTCGAGTTTGTGAACTCGCGTTCTTCACGGGTTACGATCATTATTCCTTCGCCGCCGAAACCACGGGACGGCTTGATAACGAATTCGCTGATACCATCAAGATAGGCCTGCCAGTTAATCAGGGTGCGTGGTCCATCTATCACTCCAAGTGTCTTCGGTGTAGGAATTCCATGTCTGTTCAATAGATTCTTGCAACGCAGCTTATCATCGATGTTGGGGAAACATGCACGTCGATTGTGAGTATAGATGTAGTTCAGGTTGCGGGCATTGATTCCGAGCAGTCCTTTGGCTGATGGCAACATCCTTTTTATTCTGGCGAAATTCATCGTGATGGTCTCGTGAGCAGATAGCGGAAACGCACATATTCAGCCAGACGGAAGCCGGAGTATCTTCCGATGTAAATATAAATGGCTACTACCAGCAGGAGCACTTCAGGAAAGCCAATAACAACCGACTGCAGCAACCTCCACGCCATCAAACCGTAGGCAACTGCCGCTACCAGCATAGTCAAGACCGCAACCCGGACAGCATCTATCCATCCCGATTCTTCAGCTATCAGTGAGAATCGTTCGACCGTCAGCGTAAGAATCACCATCGGAAAAAGAGCTACCCGAGCGAGATTGAGAAAACCAAGATGTACGCCCAGTGCCGTCAAGGAGAGCATAAACATCACCACGAACGAAAGGATGATAGCCAGCCGCGGCGTATGCAGAAGTTGCATACGGTTGGAAGCCACTCTGATCGTCGCGCCAAAAGCGAGGATTACTGTGAAGAGAAATATTCCCTGAATCAATCCGGTGTCGCGAAAACCGATTGCAATCAATGCCGGCATAAATGTGCCAAACGTCTCCACTCCGATAAGGTTCCGGAAAACGACTACTGATAAGATGCCGATAGGCAGCATGATTATGATGCGGAGCAGTTCAAGAGAAATGGCGGCGCGCTTAAAGGTAGTCCAGACATTTAGAATATTGAGTGGATGTTCTTTTAGTTTCGCCAATCCTGCCGCCTGAGATACCAGGCGTTTGCGCAGATTGAAATAGTACTTGAAATTTATGTCCTTGGTGCGTTTCAGAAGCGGCACTTCGCCGTGGTACAGGATGAGATAGTTCGACGGTATTTCGGCAAAGTACTTGTTGGTCGGACAGAACGGTACCCACTGACCGGCGATATAGAACTCAACCCAGATGTGGGTTGAGCGAGCCTGCCCGCTGCTGAGGATTTTTCCGCCCACAAGTCGGGACGGGATACCGGAATTGCGTCCCAGTGCCGCCATCAGCCGAGATTTGCCTCCACAGGAGGCCTCACCCAGACGATGAGCGGTAAGGGCATCGGTTGTTCCGGAATAGACGACGTACTTTAAGCCATCGACAGCGTATTCGTAGATGGTTCGGATGTTCGACAAGATCGATTTCGCGCCAGACAAACCCAGAGAATCGGCCAGCGATGTAATCTCGGAGTGATCAGACTGCGTATATTCATCGGCCAGGAGTAAGCCGCCGATCTCGTCAGGTATCGGTTGTTGTGTCGGCAAGGTGGTGTCTATCACATACCGCAGATTACGGGTAATAACCGTGGTCGAGTAGTTCAGTTGCCGATGTCCGCTGAGACCATCTGAGCGCCATCGTGCGAATCGATTTCCTCCTGATCGGTATGTCCCGAACTTGAGGTCTTCCGAACCGAATGATTCATCTCTGACCTCCTGGTTGGATGATTTCTGTGGCAAGGCCAGGGTTACCTCAACACCGGAGCCATGTCCGTCAAAATCGATCACTGTCTCGAGAAGATAGCTTTCGGATTGAACCACAGCATCGAGGTTGTAACCTAGAAAGGCGATCTTGTAAAAGGCCATAGCTGACGCGATCAGAACCAGAATTGCCGGTGCGATCGAGGTCAGGAAACGCGAATGTTTGCGAATCTCTACGGACAAGAGGGATCACCCACTATATCACGGTGCGTAATTGCATCATCGTACTTCGAGCAGTTGGGGTATTGGGTGATAACCGTACAGTACTCCGCGTGTGCGCTGGCGTTGTCAGAACTACCAGTCAACTTTTCATGACACCTGCCCGCCCAGTAGTGGGCATCGCCGGCATCTTTTTCGTCCGGGTAAGTGCTGTAATAGCCAACGTACGCGCTGAGCGCGTTTGAATAGTCAAGGTCGTTATAGTAGGCTCGGGCAATTCGGGATCGGGCATTTGCCACCCAGTCGTTGTTCGGTTCGTTGGCCAGATATGATTGATATAGCAGAATCGCATCCCCGTAATTTCCGACGTTGTATTCGCAACTGGCCATGTAGTAACGAGCGTGCGGTGCTTTATCGGAGTCGGTAAGATTGATGACTATGTATTCAAAATCACTCTTGACCTGGGCATAGCTATAGCCCTCCGAATCATACTTGCAGAGGGTTCGATAGTACCAGGCGCTGGCTATCTTATCACCGGAGGGATAGGCGCCTATTGAATTGCTGAACTCCGTAATCGCCTGGCTGAAATTGTTCTGATTGTAGTAGCACATCCCTTTGTAAAAGCTGGCTTTTTGCGCTTCAACAGAATTCGGATAGCCCGCCACCACTTTGGCAAATTCTGTTATCGCCGAAGCATATTGGTCGGAAGTATAGTATAGCCAGCCGGCGTTGTAGATCGCCGCGGCAACATCCGGTGAGGTAGGGTAAATTGATTCGACGGCAAGGTAGGCGGTGATAGCGCTGGCGCGGTCGCCCAGCCCATCATATGCACGGCCGACACGATACTGCGCTCGACAGGCGATCGGATAAGTCGGATATGTATTAATGATCACCTGAAAATCGACCAGCGCCCCGGAATAATCCAACTGAACATCTTTATAAGCTCCCCTCCAATAGTAGGCGTCTACCGCAATGCTATCCGATGAATACGAGGAAATGATCTGTCCAAAGTAAGCTATGGCCGAATCAAATGAGTCCTGCGCTCCAAAAGCAAGACCTATCCGATACAACGAGGCGGCAGCATATGGTCCAGATGGGTTTGACGATACCAGATTGTTCAGCGCCGTTATAGCTTCATCGTAATTGTTATAGGTGTACATTCGCATCGCTTCGCCAAAGAGAATTGTTTCTGTTGTCGGATGGCTGGCAAGGTTTATCGACGGCATGGTAACGACTTCGCCGGCCGTCGTAATTGTGATACCATCGATGTTCTCTGTGATATAACCATCACGCGAAAAGGATACGCTATAAGTTCCGTACGGTACGCCAATGATGACATAGTCGCCGGAAGCGTCGGTGGTTCCTACGATACTTGTCCCACTAACAAAAATAAAGGCGCCAGAGTGATCACTCTCACCGGTCGCCTGCGCATTTCCTTTCACGATTCCGGTGGGAACGATGTCGACATTGACATAGGTAGTATCAGAGTTGACCATCATCGGCAGGGACAGCGCTGCCACGAAGATTACTAAAGTTGTTATTAGTTTGGTTGAGGTCATTTTAGAATATTCTCCAGTTTAAACGATGCATGGTAAGGTTCTCTCTTTGAGGTTCACTGACAGGCAGGCGGAGCCGGGCCTGATGGAATCCCGAACAAGTACGAGACCAAATAAGTCACATCTGAGACATTGATACTCTCACCAACATCACCGTTAGCGTTACCTTCTTCGGTACAGACCGGGGCCGGACCTGATGGAATCCCGAACAAGTACGAGACCAAATAAGTTACATCGGAAACATTGACATGATCCGCCACGTCGTTGTTGGCATTGCCCCTGATTCCGTTACAGCAACTCAGGCCGGTATTGACACCGGTGATCATGCGTGGAGCATAGTTATCTCCTCCGATCAGCAAAGTGTAGATTCCCGGCGTCATGTCATAAAATGTATACACGCCGAGAACATCTGTATGCACAGTATCGTCGGTTTCCAAAATGATGACGGTGGCGTTCTCCACCGGCGCTGCTGTAACCGAATCGCTAACAACACCAACAATATCGACCGTTTGTGCCCATGTGACTGGCCCCGACATGAGCAATAATAATACTCCCACCCAAATCAGCAGGCGAACACTATTCATCTAAATCCTCCTTAAATTGATTAAAATTGACAATTTAGACAAGTATTTAACCGGGTACAGGATAGATCCTAACGAAGCGAGATCGGCCCTCCCGACCGGTTTGAATACTATATCCTGTTAATTATAAAACAGTTAGTAACGGTGCCTATAAAACCCCGAGACGTTGAAGCTTAAGTATGAAATAGATATGAAAGTGACCACACAAGTCAATCATATTTACAATATATCCATTTCCTGGATTATGTCAAGTGAAATTCCGTTTGCAGGGCAGGTCGGAAGAGGTTTGACGCCATTTGAAACAGGTTATTTTTTCAGAGCTTCGCGGGGTCGGACGAGCTTGAGGAAATGTTCCGACTGACTCAGATCGGGACCAGCATGGAGTTTGTCGGGCCATCGCAGGAGCATGTATGCCAGAATATTGCGGTGCTCCCCAGATTCCAAGTCTAACTTACCACGGGGCGAGGGAATCATCCCTGCCTCTCGGTTGAAATCATCCTCAATTTGTTTTCGGCATTTACGTACAATCGGGTGGTCGTTCTGGCCCGTTAATAGGAACGAGATGCCGACCTCAGCAACAATATCTGAAGTTGTGCTTGAGAAGATTCGTTCGATGTTTTGTTCAAAGTAATTCAGTACCCACGAGAAATCTGATTTGTCGACGTCGTGCTGATAGTACCCGCTTGCGGCGGTAATGAAATGCGTCAGACCATATATCTTGTCCTGATATTCCCGCTTACCGAGCGAATCATCAATCGCATCCGGAAATACCTGTTGAAACACTCTGGTATAATCTTCGCGCAAATCGACTATTTCGAGCGAATGGAGATAGTGAACGCTATTTACCGCTTGCGCTGCATATATTCGGATCAGTGTGGTGTCGAACAGAACGCGGCGATAGTCATACTCTGCCGTGATCCTCATGGCTCTACTCAAAGTCTCACTATATGTCGATTCGACCAGACCGTACTGCTGCAAGCGCCAAACATTAGCAAGCATTCTAAGGTAAAAAACACTGGTCGGATTGCGCTTGAACCATCCTCGACGCAGTTTCCCTTTTCGAGTACGCGGATTGAAATCGTCCAGCAACTGGCGACAACGTATCGCTACGTATCCGGAATCATCAAGACTGGCAACATCGGCGGCGAGGAGTTCGGCGGTAAGAACCGCGGCGATAATAACCGGTTGATGATAGATTGTATCCCCGGTGAAACGAAACATTCTTTCAGCCCAGTGTCGTTGAATCTCCGGCCCAAATTTGAATAGATTTTGCTCGAATGTTTTCTTGATGGTGGCAGGTATGTTGTCAGCGGCCCTCGCTGGAAATAATCCGGTAGAACCACTAATTACTAAAGCCAGAGCAAGAGAGATCATTCGGATTTTGTTAAATCTCATAATCGATTATCCTTCTAATGGCAATAGCTTGGCGACCGAGTCTTACCGTTTCTCGAAGATCTACAAATAGTCATACACAAACAAGATCATTTGGGACTTCATATCTGTCAAGAGCTGGATCTGTTCTATTACGTCAATGGCGGGGCATCTGGGATACATAAAGAACTCTAGTAGGGTTGGGTTCGTGTCGATTTGGTAGAATCTCTCAATGGGACTAAAAGAAACTTGTTTCAAAGCGGAGAGGCAGGGATTCGACGACCACTATTTTGGCTAAGTTCTTACAATAGCATATATTACGCCTAATACCATGCAGTTACGAAGATTAAGTTCGGTGAAGTTGAGGCAAGTTCGTACAAGTACAAGCAAGTTCAGTGTAGTTCGCTGTTAGAAAATTGTTAGAAAATCGCGCTCGCCCCATACGAGCGTTCCGTGAAAAAGATCATGAATTCGAGGGCGAAATCAGGAATCAGGGGATTGGATTCGAAAAAGGAATTCGAGTTTTGCGAGAGTCTACCTAACTGTGGCTTTTTCATAGGTGACCAAATTGTGGCCGTTTCTTGATTACTATCATGGATTGTGTCACACTAGTCTATGGAACAACAATTCAAATGTTGCTGGGTTGTTGATTCTGTCGTTCTCTCCAGAATCTTACGGAATGTATCTTAAAACAACACAGCGTGCATAGAAGGTAGCTTGAGTGCCGTTTGTCGGGCATCTATTCAAGCCATTCTGAATCACACGGCATAAGAATAACCGGACGGTGACCGTACTTGCTTGTGGGAGTGATAGTCATCCATGAACAGAGCACCTCTTCACTTGCTGGTACCCTACTTCAGAGGACCAAGCGGTCGCCAAGTACTGTCAGACACCATATAGAGAGTCCTGACTGCCGTGCTAACTTACAAACCTAAGATTGCGCGGACATAGATGCAGGAACTACTTGTTTTGTTTCCGCACCCGGAACATATACCCGTACTTCACTCTTCGTTATTACACTTCGCACTTGATAGTTTTTCAGTAGGGCACGCATTGATGTCGTAACCTGTTGACCATTTGCAGCAACAAGAACGTCCTGAATCGTGTGAATATCTTCGGCAAGTATCATCGTATTATTGAGATTGCTTATATCTACCATTTTCGTTGCAATTTCAATCTTAATAGGTTTTAAGGTTTCAATAGCTTTCATGATAATGGGATGATACTCACTCTGGTATTTTTTAAGTTCACTTATAGCTTGTTTCTTAGAGAGTCCTCGCGAAACAAATGAATCAAACGCCATGACTGCCTTGAGTGAAAGTCCACCTATCACCTCGGGCTTTCCAAAAAGCGTGTGTCGCGGCACATTATATTCATCAAGAGTCATTTGTTGATTTGCTATCATCTCCGCGACTTTCTCCAATCTCGGTATCTTCACCAATAGCTGCTCTGCCAACTGTGGATGCTCTCTGAACATAACTTCTTCATCTTTGGAAAGAGTGTCTCCAGCGTAAACCTTCTCAAGCGTGTCTGCAGGAATAGCAATACATCCAATTTGAGAGAGTAATCCGGCCAACTCAAACTGCCAGACCTTAGATACCCCTAAGTTCAAGGCAACTTGACGCATGTAGTTCCTGATACGAGAAGTTCTGCTAAAAGCAACGGGATTTACAAGTTCTAACAGATCGGTCATTACTTGCAAACTGCCTTTCAGTGTTTTCTCGAGC
>DAOWIM010000086.1 GCA_030640905.1 bacterium | reverse complement strand
CAATCCGTGCCTCACGGTGTCATGCAGGTATTTACGGCCTGCATAAGTTCTTTGATACTGAATGGTTTGGACAGAAATGCGCTGGCCCCACTGTTAACCGACTGGCTGACCGTGTACAGACTCGAGTACCCGGAGATGATGATCACCTTGTAGTCCGGGTCCGACTCACAGGCGAATTTAACCACTTCTTCGCCAGACACCTTAGGCATCTTTAGATCTGTGATAATCAGATCGTAGCGAGTCTTCTTGAGCTTGCCGATAGCCTCGTCGCCATCGCAGGCAACGCTCATGTGATACTCTTCGCCGAGGACTTCGCAGAGAAACTCACGAATAATCTCTTCGTCGTCAACGACAAGAATTGTTTTTTTCTGTCCTTCTTCAGTCATTTCCTCTCTTTGGCTCATCCAATGGAGCAAGGAACTTATGCTCTTGATTATCGGAATCCGCTGGTGGTTTCTGAAGCGGCAATATGATCGTAAATGTGGTGCCCTCGCCCGGTTTGGAGTCGACGCTGATCTCGCCACCGTGATCCTTGATAATTCCGTAACTTACCGAAAGGCCCAGACCGGTACCCTGGCCGACGTCCTTAGTTGTGAAGAAAGGCTCAAAAACTTTATTGAGGTTTTCAGTCGGGATGCCACAGCCCTGATCAACAAATAGTATCTCGACCGTACCATCAAATTCACCGAGCGCCGGTGAGGAACGTGTTATGATCTTGATTGTCGTATCAGGCGGTGAGGCGTGCATGGCGTTGATGATCATGTTGGTAAAGACCTGCTGGAGTTGCCCGGCGTTGCCCGGTACTTCCGGAAGGTTCTCATTGAGTTCAACAACCAGATTGATCTGTTTCATATGGAGTTGGTGTCCGACGAATATTCTGGTTTCCTCAATAACCTGGTTGATTTCAACATCATCAAACTCGCTGGTACGTGTAGAGCGTGAGAAGCGTAACAAGTTCTGGACAATGTTCTTGCAACGGCGGGATTGCGATTCGATGTCGCCAAGGTAGCGGACGTAACCTTGCATTTCCTTGTCGTCCGGCGTTTCGGCAAGCTGCCGTTTCATCTTTTCGAGGGCAAACTGAGCGTATCCGAGGATGCCACCCAGCGGGTTGTTCAGCTCGTGGGCCACGCCGGCTGCGAGTTGGCCAATCGCGCTCATTTTTTCAGACTGGACCAGTTGGCTCTGGGCATCTTCGAGGGCCAGGGTTCGTTCAATGATTTTCTGTTCCAGATTGCGGTTGTATTCTTCAATCTCATCTCGTGAAGCCTTGAGCGACTCAATCATGTTACTGAAGGTGTTGGCCAGGTGTCCGATCTCATCGTTCTGGTCGATCTCTACCTTCTGGTTGAGATCACCTCGACTGACCTTGTCAGTAATCTCCACGAGGATTTTCAATGGTTTGGTCATGGCTCTGGCCAGTACAGTAAGCACTAGGATAGTAAGCGCCAATACTATTGCCGTTACCACGATTGCGGTAATCTTGGCCTCGGAGGCCGCTTTCTCCACCTCGTCCAGCGACAGGATAAGCCGCATCGAACCGATTTTCTCGGTGGCAACGTCTTTGAGAAGGCGGTCATCCAGATTAGTGGTGATGCCGAGATTTTCCCGATCTACCGTCTCGATCCGCGAGAATACTGGATACTGTAAGTCGATAAACTGACGTCCATCCCTGTCGGTGATACGGGCATTGGTCTCGCAACCGTGATCTTTCAGGGTAAGGTGAGTTGCTTCCCGCCTCACTATGCGGGTGTCGTCCCATTCACCAAGCCTTGAGAGAACGGTGCCCTCGGCATTCTCGATGTCAGCGTACTCAACATTGCCGAAGACAAGCAACTGGTTGAGTAATTCGTCCAACTCGTAGCGCGATTCCAGGAGTACGCCCGTTTCGGCCTGAACAGCAAATATGCGAATCATCGTCTCACCGTTGGTCTCAACTTCTCGCAGGTAGCTGGTTGTTTGGCTGTGGATGAGGTAGGTGCTAACAGCTACCACACTTGCGATCAGCAGCACCGAGACAGTCAGAGTGATTTTGGTGCGAACGTTGAATCTAATGTTGCGGCCAGGGATCTTCATCGATAGACCTCCTTGGCCACGGTCGTCAACTCAACGGGAACGGTAATATCAATATGTTGAGCTGTCTTTTCGTTATAATGGAACCAGATCAAATCGGAAGAGGAGACGGGTATCTGCGCAGGTTTTTCTCCGGCCAGTACCCGGTTGACAATTTCGCCGGCCTGGAATCCGACTGCTTTGTAGTCGAAGTCGAGCGAAAAAAGAGCTCCAGAGGCCACCAGGTTGCGGGAGAATCCCATTAATGGAATTTGTGTTCTCAACGTACGTGTAATGATGTATTTGGTAGACTTCGACCCGAACAGCTGTGGGTCGGCCACCGACCAAATGCCGTCGGTGTTAGCTATTAACGAATCAAGAGCAAGGGGAAGGTCCCGGAATTCTTCGACAAGAACCGGGATTAACTGGAGGCCGAGCCGTTTGGCTACAATTCTTGCCTGTGTGATGAGCGGCGCGGTGTTTGCCGTGTACAGGACGCCGACTTTTTTCAAGTCGGGGACGATCTTTTTGAAGTACTTGAACTGGACATCCTCGGGGATATTCAGCGAGGCGCCGGTGATCTCTCCGCCGGGCCTGGCGATTGACTCCACAAATCCTGACAGGACAGGATACTTCACCGATGAGAATACGATGGGATATGCAGAGAAGTGCTCCTGTGCGTAGCGAGTTGCCGAGCTTCCGATAGAGAGGACGACGCTTGGATTGATCTTGCGGACCGAATCGACAATCAGGCCATCGTGGCCATCTAAAAGCAGTGTTTCAAACTGGGCGTCGGGGTACTTTCTGGTAATTACTTTGCGAGCACCAGCCAGAGCACGGGTTGTAGATTTGAGTTCGTCGGAAATCAGGCAGGTGATCTTAACATCAGCCGCCAGGATTCTAGTTGCGCTCGCAACCAGAATGATAGTTGCCAGACATAGAATCACTACTCTTGTCAACCAACGGTGCATCGTCTGCTTTCTAACATCCTTATTGTGGCCGAAACTTACGGCCGTCGAGGCAGAATCAGGCGCAGCTTTCCTCTGCCTGTTTTCCTGCTTATCTCAACTATCGACTCTGTCGCCACAAACTTGACTGCAGCTCCGCCTAATGTCTGGAAATTAATTTCGATTATTTATCGAAGAGTCTATTAAGTATCCCACCGGCTGGTCGATACAGACAAGGAATCAGCGGAATAGTTTGCTGCGGCAATCAATCTCGCTGCAAGTTGTGACGAAACAAGGATACACGATTTAGGGAGGTGTTCTCTTGCGTCAGCGGTTGCCTTCAATATCGGCATTGCTTCTTGTTCTGGTGATCGGGTTGCTTTCAACGGCGGCTTGGGCCGGAACCAGTGGCAAGATATCCGGAGTAGTTCTGGATGCTGCAACGAGCGAACCGATAGTAGGGGCAACGGTTCGGGTTCTGGGAACAACTCTGGCGACAGAGACTGATCTCGATGGTGAGTTCTTCATACTCGACGTTCCCAGCGGCAAGTACAGTGTGGGTGTGACTTTTGTCGGCTTTGAACCAATCACTAAAAAAGAAGTTCGTGTTCTGACCGACCTGACAACGCCGGTTGACTTTGATGTCGAACCCGCCACCGTTCAACTCGGAGACGAACTCGTTGTCTATGCAGTAAATCCAGTCATTCAGAAAGATCTGACCGAATCGAAGATCATTTTCACATCTGATCGGATCAAGACTCTTCCGAACATCATTACGGTTCAGGCGGTTCTGTCAAATTATCCCGGCGTGGTTATCGACCGCAACAACGGTTTGCATGTCAGGGGTGGCCGCACTGGACAGGTATCGTATTACTTTGATGGTTTCTCAGTTCAGGATCCGTTTGTCTCTACCGCTGGCATCAGGGTGATACCGGGTGCTCTTGAGGAATTGTCGTTGTCCTCGGGTGGTTTCCTTGCTGAATATGGTGACGCTCTTTCAGGAATCGTAAACGCCGTCACTCGTAAGGGTGGTTCGGAATATCACGGAGGGGTTCGGCTCTACGAGGGATACGGTCATAGGTACGATGTACATTCGGCCAGTTGGGGTAAGCTGGGTCGTCTCGGCAATCGGTCTGGTGTGTTCCGGTTATCCGGACCTCTGCCTGGATTGGACCCGAGTCGTTATACATTCTCAACAGCAGCCGAATATCTCAATAGCCCAACTTCGCTTCCACATAATAGTACAATTTCGCACGCCGGTACCGCCAGGATTTCCGCCCAGCCATCTTCCTCAATCAAGCTGAAAGCCAATTTTACATTCAGTAAAGCGGCCGGGGAAATCTACAACCACCGCGACAACAACGGAGTCTCCTATGACTTCAATCTTGATGGCCTCGGCGACTACCAGAAAAGGGCCTATCTGGCTGGTGTGACCGGTAGCTATATGCCGTCGGAAAAGTTGATTGTGTCAGCATCGATAAGTCGTTTCTTTACATCTACCAAGCGAGCTCCGCGTCACCTGTTCTGGACATACTGGAAAGACTGGCCCGGCTACTCAGAAGATGCCGACGGCAATTACAATGGTACAATCCACGAGAACAACTACCTCAATTCACCTGACTATACCGATGAAGCACAGTTTGTAGGCTTTACCGATGGTGATGACTATCTGCCGCTGTACGGATTCAGGAAGACAACCTATACTTCGCTGGCAGCAAACCAGACCTATCAGTTGACCAAGGTTCACCAGCTCAAGAGTGGCTTTGAATACCGGAAATACAGTGTTTCCTGGGACTCAAAACAATTCTTCAACCTCAATCCGTATGGCGAGAAGTACACCAGCCGTCCGGTTAATACCTCGGCCTATATCCAGGACAAGATGGAATATAAGGAGTATATCATAAACGTCGGTTTGCGCTACGATTACCGCAACGCCGATATCTCCTACATCGCCTATACTGTAACCCCGGACGAGTTGGTTGCACTCAATAAGGAAGCAAGTCCGAAGTCCCGGATATCGCCACGACTGGGAGTTTCCTTCCCGATTTCTGAAAAGACCGTTATGCACTTCAATTATGGCGTCAACTTTCAGACACCACGGTTTGACCATATCTATCTGAACCTTCAGGGTGATGTCTCCAGTGGTCTGCCACTTTTAGGGAATCCCGACCTCGTTCCAGAACAGACCACAACCTACGAACTCGGCCTTGATCATTTGATAGGGGACGATCTCAGGATTGATGTTACGGCGTTCCACAAGAACATTGATGATCTTGTGACCACTCGACCGGTCTTCTTCTCGGGCGGACAGCCTGTAACACAATTTACCAACGATGACTATGGCTCAGTGAAAGGGTTTGATCTCTCCATTGAGAAACTGCCTGGATCAAGCCCGGTGAGCGGTTCAATATCGTATAGCTACATGCTTGCCTTTGGCAACGGGTCATCAGCCAGGGAGCCCTACTATTCATACATTACATCCAACACCGACACGCTGCCACCCGTTAAGGAATACCCCCTCGACTTCGACCAACGCCATAACCTCACAGCCGTAGTCTCCTATCAGGCAGCATCCGATTGGAAGGTCGATCTCCTGGGAATACCTGTTCCCGGAGACTGGGGTCTATCATTTGTGGGCCGCTATGGTTCCGGTATGCCGTATACCGTCACCGACGTCATGGGCAACCGGCTTGGAGAACGCAACGAAGCGCGGCTGCCGTCCTCCTCTACCGTGGATATGCGGTTTTTCAAGAACATCAGGATGCCAAACTCAGCTTATGTCTTCAGCTTTTTTGTCGAAGTTGACAACTTGTTCAACAAGAGAAATATCATAGATGTTTATTCAAGGACTGGTCAGCCCGACGACGATGGCAATGCCATAGTTGGCGCCAGTCTGGCGCTTAGCCAGGAACAGTTGGATTATTACGATCGGCTATACGACCATAACCCACAGAATTTCTCTCCCCCGAGAACAGTCAGGGTAGGGTTGGAGCTTAACTTCTAAATCAGAGTTACTGAGATGAAATTGGACAAAACCAGAACAAAAGCGATACTACTGATTGTAGGCCTGGTCATTCTAATGGGGGTTAGTGCCTCGGCCATCTCACGACCCGCTCCGGTTCGAACTGGTGGTGACCGTGGCGGTGATGAATTCAGTTTGTCCCCGCAGCCGGCGACGATGGACCAAATCACACACAACACCGGAAATATCGTCACGACTATTGACAACTTTGGCAATATCGGGGGATGGCATTACTATGGCCGCCCTTCGTGTGAGTGGCCTCGCAATTCGGGTCACGACTACATGGGAGAGGCTCTGTACTGGATCGGTGTGGTTACGCCGGCTGGTGATACCATTGTAGTTGATACCCACGATGACTTTCAGGCGGTTCCAATGCCGGTAAACGGGGTCGATGATTACCGGATATATCTGTCAACCGACACCACCCGCTACTTCGACTATGATCCCAGTGACACGACCGGAACCGGAATTGACTGCCCGGCCAATGGCTGGCGGGTGTGGAACGCTACCACCGATACTTTTGCCTACAATCAGAGCTACGATCCTCTTGCGGCAGCCTATGCGCCGGGTGGGCCGACATCGATGCAGGAATCGCACTATCGATTCAACGATGCCGCGTCCGGTAACTCGCTGCTCGGTCTGGAATTTACTCAGACGATTCTTCAATGGAACTACTGTTACAACGAAGATATAATGTTTGTCGAACTGGAGATTCACAACGCCTCGGCTACCGATTACACCGATTTTGCGTTTGGTCTCTATTCAGATATTGATGTTGGCGGTTTTGATGGTACCGGGGAGAATGGTCGTCTTGGTGACCTGACCAACTACGACCTCACCCGCGATCTGGCCTGGATGTACGATCTACAGGGTTGGGACGCCGGATGGGGACCTGAAGAGCCAACCGGGCTGATGGGTACCCGGATTCTCAAGACACCGCAGGATATCGGCGTAACGGCTGTCCGGACCGGTGAATGGGAGGAACTGGGTGACGCCAACGACAAGCTGAAGTTCGAGTATCTTAACAGTACTCAGGTTGATGACCAGACTATCCCCAGGGACCTGCTTTATATTCAATGTGTTCGCGGAATCGACCTGCCCGCCGGTAGCACTATAGAGATTGTGTATGCGATTGTAGCAGGTCAAACCGAGGACGAGCTTGTTACCAACTCAGACATGGCTGCGACGCTGTTTGCAGCCAACTATGTTGGTCCGGAACCGCCGCCGATCCCGACGCTGTCAGCACGCGCGTCCAATGGCAAAGTTTATCTCCACTGGGATGCTGCCGCCGAACTGGGCCTTGATCCAATGAGCGGCGAGAACGATTTTGCCGGATACAAGCTGTACCGCAGTGACAACCAGGGGAAAACATGGGGGCAGGTTGACGACCAGAACACCAACGAGTGCCTGTCGATTGACTACAAGACGATTGCTTTGTACTCAGTGGCCGATCCTGCCGATCCGATACCTCACACCTTTGTCGATGCCGGTCTATACAATGGCGTAGAATACTGGTACTGCCTCGCGGCGTTTGATCTCGGTGATGAAGGCGCCGGCGTGGATGTTCTGCAGTCCGGCTTTGGTGTCGCCGGGCAGGCGATCAATGTGGTTGCCTGTACGCCACGAACAAATCCGGCTGGATTTATCTCGGCCGCTGCTACGGTTGCCCTTACCCACAGCGGTGACGAACTGATACCAACTGGCCAGGTAATTCCGACTATCTATGATGAAAGCGCAACCCTGGGGTCCGAATATAGCGTCGTGTTTGAAGACGGCGCGACCGGTACGACCTGGCATCTTATCAATGTTACAACCGGCGATACTGTGCTGGCGGATCAGACAAATATGAGCGTCGATCCGGAACTATGTGAAATAGCCGAAGGTATTCAAGTGATTGTCCTTGATGCCGAGCATGAACCGGCAATGTATGGTCAAACCGCCTTCAGTGGCAATGATACGACTCTTGCCATCGGTTCCATGGATGGGCCGGTCCTAACCTACTGGACCGGTAACGAGGTACACGCCTTCGGGAGCGCTCAATATCGACCGACTTATGAGATCCGCTATTCAACCGATTCGACTCTAGCTGTCTCAATGTGGGAAGGTTTTGATGGCGTTCCATATGCGAAGTCGCCCGTCCCGTTTGAAGTATGGAATATGACGACAAATCAGAGGGTTTCAC
Source organism: bacterium (assembly GCA_030640905.1). Lineage (GTDB taxonomy): Bacteria > Zixibacteria > MSB-5A5 > GN15 > FEB-12 > DAOUUR01. The sequence goes on along the minus strand of DAOWIM010000086.1, from coordinate 2,586 downwards.
TCGGTATGGATGAGTGGCCAATTGACGGCGTCTGGTCGCCCGGCGAGGGACTGTTCATTATCGATTACCCGTACGATCCGGTGACCGATCTTATCGCCGAGGCATTTCCATATTTGTTCGGCTGGCGTATCGAAATTGAAAGCTCGAATTATGCACCTGCGGCCGGCGATATTCTCTCGCTTGGTGGAGCGCCTCTGTTTGGACCGAACGATTCGTATACGTTCAAGATCGATGGTGTCAATAGTGCCTCGGCTCGCGCCAATTTGAAGAATATCAAAGTTGTGCCAAATCCGTATTATGCTCACTACTCCTCAATGGTCGAGACCGGCGAAGGTGAGAGTGTTTTGACCTTCAACAATGTTCCGGATGAATGTACTATCAGGATATATACGCTTGCCGGAGACCTTGTCAAAACTATCGTGCATAACGATGGCCTCGGGGAGGCTGTATGGAACCTGCAGTCGATGGAGCAGATCCAGATTGCTTCCGGAATATACCTCTTCCATGTGGAATCACCCTATGGAGAACACCTTGGTCGCTTTGCGATTATCAAGTAAGGGAGATGCAGAATGAAAAAAGCCATTATTGCAATGTTCGTTCTTCTGCTGGCTGTTGCTGCCTCTGCTGAAATGACCAAGGTGGGTACCAGCGGAGCTCAGTTTCTCAAGATTGGTGTTGGCCCAAGATATCAGGGAATGGGCGAAGCTTCGGTGGCCACGGTCAACGACGTGTATGCCATGTACTGGAATCCGGCCGGTCTGGTTGAGATTGAAAACTCGGCGGCAAGTTTTACCAACGTCAACTGGGTGCTTGACATAAATCTCAATTACGTTGCCTTCGCCAAATACTTCGAAGATATCGGCGTGTTTGGATTGTCGGCAACTGTTCTTTCGATGGGTGACCAGGAGATTACTGATTTTGAAAACCAGGAAGGCACCGGTGATTTCTACTCGGCATCGTCTTATTCGGCAGGTCTCTCTTTTGCCAGACAATTAACCAGCAAGTTCGCTTTTGGAGTGACGGCCAAGTATGTCGGCGAGAAAATTCACAACGAAAGATCTTCCGGCTATGCCCTCGATTTTGGAACTCTTCTCTACACCGGTTTTCGCTCGTTGCGCCTGGCGATGGGTATCTCCAATCTCGGGCCGGAGTTGAGATTCAGCGGTACCGACCTGGATATTGGCTATGATCCCAGAGAGGGAGGAGGCCAAAACGGAGAGGTCGGAGCGCAGCTTAAGACTACACCATACGATTTGCCGATGGTGTTCAGGTTCGGCATGGCTTATGACTTTGAGTTTGGCCCCAAGAGCACACTGATGCTGTCGACCGAAATGAAACATCCCAGCGACAACCAACGCCAGGGAGCGATCGGAGCAGAGTATGCCTACGACCAGAGATTTTTCCTTCGGAGCGGTTACAAGATGAGAACCGAAGAGGAAGGGTTGGCTTTCGGAGGTGGACTTATCACAGGCGTTGCTGAAGACACTAAGCTGATCATTGACTACTCATGGCAGGATTTTGGGCGCCTGCAGTCAGTTCAGCGTTTTTCGATTGGTTTCACTTTCTAATTGCATTTGTAATAGTTGCATATTACGAAGCCCCGCTAGCGGTTTAAACCCCGCTAGCGGGCCTTTTTTTAGTTGTCTGCATGGTTCGTTTGTAGAAGTTGTAATCTGAGTAACATAGGCGACGTATCAGGAAGAGGAATATGACCCATACAAACAGAACGATTCTGCAATTAGCCCTGTGCTCGGCACTTCTATTGATCGCCGGGCAATCATCGGGCGGGAACGTACATCTTGAAACTCTCGGAGAGTACTATGATCTGGCTGTCTCCGGCAACTATGAGTCGGCAGCAGATATGTGGCTGGAATGTGATCAGGAGCGGGCGAGCCGATTTGGAATCAACTTTATCGGGGTGCCGATCAAGATCGACTGTACCTCACCGATTATCCGTAATCTGGCAGTGATGCGCGACCACCTCCACTCGCCGGCCAACCACGTAGCAAGGTTAGCCTCGCATGATTATTACCGGCTCGATTTCTCACGTCTTGTCAACAACAGCCTCGTTGAACACAGTTACTACATGTATTTCGATAACTCATACTACTGGCTGAGTTTCCCACAGGACTTTTTTTGTCGTGACTGGCCGGTTGATTCAAGTCGTTACCTGCGGATCAATGCCCACCCAACCGTCGGCAAGTATCTCAACTCTGCGGTGCTCTATGAGGCCGACCGATTCATCGAAGAAACCGCCGCATCGTTGAATATCGAAGCTTCGATGCTGGACACAATTGCTGATCGTAAGATTGAGTATTTTTTCTGTGAATCGGATCAACGGATAGGGGAAATTTGCGGGCATCGTGTAAGGGGCCTTCTTGATTTGCCATCCAATGATATCATTTCATCTTTTTTCCCTCACAACCACGAAATAGTACACCTGCTGGTTAATATCAAGCTCCGGCAGTTACCTCTGTTTACCCAGCCGCTCCTGCGTGAAGGTCTTGCAGTTCACCTCGGTGGCCGATGGGCCAAAGCGCCTGCGGCACTGTCGGGTCTGGGAGCATTCTTGCTCCGCGAGGAACT
>DAOWIM010000066.1 GCA_030640905.1 bacterium | reverse complement strand
CGCAAGTTTGTTTGAGACAATAAAGCCATTTGCTGCATAATGGTTCAACATCGGCCTGCTATCGTCAAAGCAACCTTTATCCCGGCATCATCATAATAATACCCAAATTGTTCCTTGTAAACAGACGCCAACTGCCTTTTTCTTATACGAAAGACGCGATAAACATGATTGCAGAAGGATTGAAACTGAATGGATCAGCTAAAGCAACTCGACCGAGACCAACTACTGGCGGTGATATCAGATTTTGCAAAGAACTGGCTGGCTCATGATGGACTGTGGTTTCAGGCCGCAGAGAAGCAGTTTGGAATGGAAACCGCCATTGAGCTTGATACCGAAGCATGGAAGCGATTCACCGTAATTGAAGCCAAAAGGATAATGGCCCGTCACGGTATCGGGGAAAACAGTGGGTTGGAAGGATTGAAAAAAGCGCTGGGTTTCCGTCTTTATGCGGTGCTCAACAAGCAGGAGTTCCGAAACGAGACTGACCGATCATTCGAGTTCTATATGGTTGATTGTCGCGTGCAGTCGGCTCGCAAGCGCAAGGAACTACCGTTGTTTCCGTGTAAGTCTGTTGGCGTGGTGGAGTATACAGGTTTTGCCCACACTATTGACCCGCGTATCAAAACCGAATGCATCGGATGTCCCCCCGACCAGCAGGCGGGAAAAGAATATTACTGCGGGTGGCGGTTCACGATTGAAAGCTAATCGACTCCAGCGATAATTGCTTAGCTCTGAAGAGAGCGGAAAAACTCGACTGTCTGCTTGAGTCCGTCGTCGAAACTGACTTTTGGATCGTATCCGAATTTCATCAGCTTGCTGACATTGGCAAATGAGTGCTTGATATCACCCGGTTGGGGAGCATCATAGATTGCCTTGATATCAACGCCTATGATTTTCCGTAGAGCATCCAGCAAGTGGTTAAGCGTAAACTGACCGGCACATGCAACGTTGAATACGTCGCCAACGATGTCATCGTTGGTTGCCGCCAGCAGGTTGGCCTGAACACAGTTGTCAATGTAGGTGAAATCGCGTGACTGTTCACCATCGCCAAAAACCGTCGGCTGTGCGCCTTCGAGGAATGCGGTAATGAATTTCGGGACAACGGCTGCGTACTGACTCGCCGGGTCTTGATAGGGACCAAAGATATTGAAGTAGCGAAGGCAGACGGTCGGGAATTTGTACAGCCGCCAGTAGTTCAGACAGTAATATTCACAGGTCAGTTTTGTCACCGCGTAGGGGGATAGCGGCGACGGTCGCATTGCCTCGTGCTTGGGTAGCTCTTCAGATTCACCGTAAACCGACGAAGATGACGCGATTACGAATTTCTTCACCCCCGCCCTTTTGGAAGCTTCCAGTACATTGAGGGTGCCGTCGATATTGACCGCGTTGGTTGTAACCGGATCGTCAATCGAGCGTGGTACCGAAGGTAACGCCGCCTGATGCAGGACATAGTCCATGCCCTTGACCGCCTTGGTAACGGTTGGGAAATCACGAATGTCGCCTTCGATCAACTCAATACTGGAATTGATATCGGCCAGATTTGACCTGCGGCCGGACGAAAAATTGTCCAGTATGCGTACCGTGTCGCCCTTTGAAACAAGTTGCCGGGCTATGTTTGATCCAATAAATCCGGCGCCGCCGGTAATCATGTATCTCATCGTAGTCGCATTTACTCCTTTTTAGCAAGTATCGGTTGCCCGGAACTATTTCTAAATCGTCGTCGGACGATTGGTCCTGCCTTCGTCAACCCCAAGGGTATGGTATGGGCGTCTATTTGTCCAGCGATGTTTGTTCGGCTTCAACCGGATTGATCTGTTCGGTAACGTCGGTGAACCGATACGGGTAGTCGTAAGGAGAGAAGTAAGAACGGTCCTCAAGTATCGGCAGGCCGGTTCCAAACAGATGGTTGAGAATCACTTGGAACGAATTAACCGGACTGATCTGATCGTAGAAGCCGACATCGGTGGTGTCGGGCAGGTAGTACGCATTGAGAATCGCCATCCGTTCGCGCATGGCTGCCTCGCTCGAATCACCCCACATCAGGTACGAGTCGATCCCATGATCCGATTGCAGTAGAATGACCGGTGGTTGGTCGGAGTTAGCGAGGATTGCCGATACGGTCCTGGTAAGCTGTTGGTTGAGCCAGGTAACATAGTCGCTGTACTGTTGGCGGTATTGATTAACGTCGGTGAAATTGCCCGCATCAAAAAAAGTGAGTCGTCCGCCGGGGTTCAACTCATTTCCTTCAGCATCATACAGAAAGGGTGCGTGGGGTGCCATGAAGTGAGCGAATATGAAACGGGGACGGTTGTGATCCGGGACATTAGGTAGATTCTCAAGCGTGTAGAGCAGGCGCTGGCGGCAGGCTTCGTTGTACGTCGATTTTGATTCGAGGGCGAAAACGATACGCGGGATCGGTGTCATCCACAAAAGCATGTTCTCGAAATCGCTCATTATCCATGAATCGGAGAGGTACTGATCAAAACCTTTCAGTTCAGTAAACCCAACGCCGGATGAAAAGCAGACCGTCTCGTAACCGAGACCGGCAAGAAATTCGACCACCCGGTTACTCGCGATCATCTTTGCTAATGGCAGCGTGTTCCTTGTATTGGGTCCCATTGCCGAGGCGATCTCATCGAGATACGTCATGTTCAGTGACGATGGTGCTGAGAGAACTGTCTGCGAATAGTTTGCGTTGCTTTGAGAGGCTACGAAAAATCCGGTGTTCTCAAGGAAACCGACAAAATCGCTGTTGTCGTGATTGAAAATTTCGCGGAGGATATCATCGCGGGCGTAGGCGTCCACCACCAGATAGTAGATGTCGGGTTTGCCGGCCGGGGTTTTGGTGGCGGTAACAACGACGTTGGTCGCAGGCGAAATGGAACCGGTAGTAAGATTAAACAGGCCGGCGCTGATCGACGAAAGGATCATTACGGTAGCGAAGGCATTGGCTATCTGGGTTACCTGTCCGATCCGGGTTTTCACTCGCGATATCATCCAGGAGCCGAGTGCGAAGAACAAAACTGTTGCCGCAAGCATATAGCGTCCGCGTCCAATTGATATCCCCCATAAGGTCGATCCGGAGACCGCATCGGCGATATGGCTAAACGAGAAAAAGAGCAGCACGAACAACGAGATGATCAAGGCGCATTTCTGGTGTGCTCCGGTTATCCGGGCAGCGATGGCATACAGAATTCCGGCGACGAGCAAAACTATCAGGGCAGGAAGGATGATCTCAGATGCGGACACTTCGGCTACGTTATTGGCATAAAGGAAGAGGACCGGGAAGAGGGCGATCAGGACGATGTGAGCGGGGAATCTATTCATCTCAATCCTGTGAAACGAATCGGTATGACAGGCAGATTACAGTTTTGGTGAATTGTATGGCTGGTGCATGCCGGCCTTTTTTTCATCGAAATATTTCTTCGTAATAACGACAATTGCGCCCGAAAGTCCCAGCAGCGCCACTAAGTTAGGGATAGCCATTAGACCGTTGGCGATATCGGCAAACGACCAGACCGCTACCAGATCAAGGCGCGCGCCAATGAGAGTGAAGAGGATGAACAGATACTTGTATGGCAGTTTGGCCGCCTTACCGGCAATGTATTCGATACCCTTCTCGCCATAGTACGACCAACTGATCACGGTCGAGTAAGCAAACAACATGATGCCAATAACAACCATCCACCGACCGTATACCGGCAAGGCTTTATTGAAAGCGGCCATCGTCAGCGGGGCGCCATTGATGCCACTATCCCACACGCCGGTACTGATAATTACCAGCGCTGTCATTGTACAAATGAGGATAGTATCAATAAACGGGCCGAGCATCGCGACCAGTCCCTCACGAACCGGTTCGTCAACCTTGGCGGTAGAGTGGGCCATCGCTGCGGAACCCTGCCCCGATTCGTTGGAGAAAAGACCACGTCTGAGTCCCCACTGGATAGTCATCCACACTGTCACCCCCGAAGCCGAGCCGCCGACTGCAGCGGTTGGATTGAAAGCATGATGGAAGATCAGACCGAACGAAGGAATGATTTTGTCGATATTGAGCAACAGAATAAGCAGCGCCGAACAAACATAAAGCACCGACATAAACGGCACCAGGTACGACGCAACCCTGCCGATTCGCTTGATACCTCCTATAATGACCACGCCTACCAGCGTGCCGGTAACAATTCCGATAACCCAACGCCAGAGACCGGCTGATTCAGCCGGTACTTCAAAAGCGTTAACAATCGCGTGTGCCACCGTATTCGATTGGACCATGTTACCGGTGCCAAAAGCGGCGATAGCCGTACAGAGAGCAAAAAGGATAGCCAGTGGTTTCAAGTAACGGCTCATGCCGAGTTCGATAAAGTACATCGGCCCGCCACGTATGTTGCCGTCAGGTTCAACTTTGCGATACTTGATCGCCAGCGTGCACTCAGTGTACTTGATCGCCATACCGAAAGCGGCCGATACCCACATCCAGAAAATCGCTCCCGGACCGCCGTAGTAAATGGCGGTCGCCACACCACCGATATTGCCTATTCCGATAGTAGCCGACAACGCCGCCGACAAGGCTTGAAAATGCGTCAACTGACCTTTATGAGCGGGATCATCGTACTTGCCGCTGGTGATCGCCACACCATGAGCGAATCCACGCATCTGGATAAAAAGGAGACGGCAGGTCAGGAACACGCCGGTTCCAAGAAGGAGCGCTATTAGGGGTACGCCCCAGATATGCGATGAAATCGTTTCGAGAATGTGATTAAGACTATCCATAAGATATGCGAGTAGATAACTGTTTACAAAATCTCACGCAAGTCAAAACCCGCACACGGGTTTTAGCAGGTTGTTGAAAAAGCGTTCTTGCTATGAGTTTACTGTAACGTGCGGTTGAGCACGGGCGACGTAAAGCCGCCCTCTACGCGGTACGACAACCCCTAATCGCGTAGCGGCGGGCCTTGTGTCCGCCGTCAGAGCACCACTATAAGGAGTTTTTCAACAGCTTGTTAGATCCAGCGGGCCATACTTGGATAACTTAAAACAGGCTTGCCTGTTAAAAAGGCAGCCGATCATAGATTAAGGGCAGGCTTGCCTGCTCGAAATGGTCGAGGCTGGCCAGGGTGATTGAATCGGCTGCGGCGAAGAACCGTATGAAAGCAACATCGGTTGGCTGAAGGGAGAGCGCACTTAACATCAGGTAGAACTTGAACGTGTAATCGTTGGCTGTCGCGCCATATTTGGTCACATACCAGAAATCCATGACGCGTTTTGATTCACCCAATTGCATGATGAATCGCACCGTTGGGATCGTGCGACCACCAAGATTAATCATTCGTTCCGATTCACTTACAATTACCCAGCCAGCACCTGGCATGCAGTTACGTGGCGAATGGGGGCCACCGGGATCATTACCGGAGAAGTAATCGACAAACAGGTTGATCTTGGTGCCGTCACTGTTTGAGTAGTTGGCGCCAAAAATACCGGAAGGATTCAGTTGATTAATCACGTAGCCCGGAATCGATTCCTGTACGCCAACCCATCCGTCAAACTCAAGGGGGAAATCCCCGAGCCGTGAATTTTCGGATGCGGTAGGTTGGTAATTAGTGATCAGCAGCCCAAAGGCGCAGGTGGCGACTACAATCGCCAACATTATGATAAACGTTTTCTTGCCCACGTCAGTATGGCTCCAGTTATGACCATTAGAGTCAGAGCTATCACAAACACCATCAACCCGGAAAGCTCATGAAGGAAATCTTCGGCGATTTTTGGACTGATCGCATAGGCGGCCAGCGCCGTGAATATCAGACGAAACATATTAGTGGCAACCGCGATCGGCACAGTGGCAACAAAGAGCAACGTCGGCACAACCTTCCCCGGCAGGAACATGTAGCCATAGAGAGCCCCCAGCGCCATCAGCGTCATCAGACTGCGGAGGCCGCTGCAGGCTTCGGTAACTTCCAACGCGTAGTCGGGCAGATGGATGATATTTCCGAGCCGGTACGATTGAACCCCGAGGAGGCTTAAGAAGTTTTCGGTTATGCCTGAGGCAAAAAGTTGCATCGGCAGTGTGGCCGAGTAGTAGATGATCGCTGGAATCGGGATCATGAACAGCAGGAAGAAAAACGAAAACCAGACAACTCGGAAATTGGCCGTGCCCAGATGATTAAGCGCTACTCCGGTAACAATCATTACCAGTCCGAGTCTGGTTGTGAAGTATTCGCTGGCGGCAATACCAAAGAGCAATCCGACACAACCGGCGATAAACAAAGTTAGTCCCCAACCGCTCGGCTTGGCCGGAAATGTTAATTCGTTGCGGCGACGCCAGAAAAGAAATATTGAGATCGGTATGATAAAGAACCCGTGGGAGTAGTTGTCGTCGCGGATCCAATCGGCAATCAGGTCGCGCAGCACCGACAGGTTGAAAGCGAGAATCACCGCCCCAATGATGTAGGGATAGCGGTGTTGCTTCAGATGGCTGACGATGGCGGCAGTATCAACTTTCACATTGGCTCCTTATTAGCCTACTATCGAAAGAATAGTAAATAATCTTAGCGGGGGCTGGCAATATCAAAAATATGGCTGTTTGCAGCGATTGGAGTGGCTGGATTCAAGCGCAACCTTTTTGGTAGACAGCCTGTCATATCTTGTTGTCGGGACAAGCGACCCGATTTATATTGAATACAGAGATGCCACCGTGCGTATAGTCTGGTAGTATCCTGATTGCCGGAGGAAAAACAGAAAGGTCTGAGAAAATGGCGAGAAAATTGTATAGATCACTTGAAGACAGGCGAATTGCCGGTATCTGCGGCGGATTGGCCGAATACTTCGATATTGACCCAACTATCGTGCGTTTGATTGCAGTCATTCTCGCCTTTACCGGTGGAGGCATTCTGATCTATCTGGTAGCCTGGTTGATTATCCCTTATCCGCCAGTGACCCATCAGAACAACCACGTTTCTTGAGGACGCTTGCTTAACCCGTTACCTGCACATGATATATTTTCCTGTGACCGGCCCTGTCACCAATAGATGATATCATAGACACAAAACCGTAGGTCATGGTTGCTTGCAACCTGACATTTATTTTGGAGGAGAAACCTGCCGTGTCAATTCTCAAACGCTACGATCCGTTGAACCGACCGGTTTTCCTGACTTGTGTTACGCTGGACCGGCAACCACTACTGGTTGATCTGATCCATCCTCTCATCGCCGCCTACCGCCATGTTCTCAATCTCGGCGTGATAGTCCCGGCGTGGGTAATTCTGCCGGACCATCTTCACGCAGTGATCGATCTGGGGGAAGGCTCACTCTCCGATACGGTTCACCGCTTCAAGAGGAAGCTGAGTGCCGTTTCTTACGGCCGAAATCATACCGGTCGCCTGTGGCAACACCGGTTCTGGGACCACATTATTCGAGACCAAGCTGATTACAATCGTCATATTGATTATACGCATTTCAATCCGGTCAAGCATGGCGTATCGGTCGAACCAGCAGGTTGGAAGTGGTCATCAATCCATCGTTGGATGGCGGAGGGATGGTATCAACCGGATTGGGGTCGGGTCGAACGTGAAGATGATGGGGTGTTCGGTGAGTAGGGGGATGTCATTTGTCAGGTTGCAAGCAACCTGACCTACGAGTTTTGAGAGCAAAGAATAATTTCAGTCCTCCTCATCCCCCAATACTAACGCTGCAAAGAGAAGCCCGAGAAAACCACCGATGACAATGTTTTGGCCTCGTTCTTTTATGCTTTTGTCTCGGTAGAGAAAATTGGAAACTTCTCTCAGAGCTTCGTACGGTTGGTGTTTTCTGAAAGTAATATACTCTCGGCCCGTAAGCATACCGAGTCTTGATTTATCGATCCCAGACTCCGCCAACGGAACAATCGGCTTTTTTAGAGCTTGTGCACACCCAATTTCGTTTTGTACAAAAACAGATTGCTGACTGTTCTTTGTTAAAAGCACTACAAAGCAGTCACAATCTGAAATGTTTTGTTCTACCTTAGTTGTGATGTATTCTCCGGGCTGTATGTCATATTCAGAAAGCCATATTTGCATATCAGGGCCGGTCAAATTGCGGGTTATCCAATTTACCCAATCTTTATCCCGCACACTGTGACTAAAAAACACTTTGTATTTCATTTCTCAATTCCTCCATTTGGCTCCATACTACGAAAATTCGCTCATACTGCAATGAAGAAATAAGTACTTGCAACTAAAATACTTATTGCTGTAGATTCTTATTATGAATCAAAGTTCAGTGCATAAACCGTTTAAGACATATTGTCCTCCTTGCAACGAAAGAACGAATCATGAAGCTCGGTAGCTTGGTAGGTCATGGTTGCTTGTCAACCTGACACCTAACCTGATATTCTCTTTGTCAGGTTGCAAGCAACCATGACCTACGAGTTGCTTTACTATCGGGGAATAAAATACGCCCAGGAGGAGTCGAACCCCCAACCTTCTGATCCGTAGTCAGACGCTCTATCCAATTGAGCTATGGGCGCATTCAAGCGCTCTAATTTAACCCGTCCGACCCGCTTGTCAACGTTTTTTCGGCCAACCTGAGATAACCGCCCCATCCCCCATCCGGCCGAAAATCGCGCGACTTTTTGGTGGCTCCCGGTCCCGGATTGTGTACCTTCTCATCACCTATGAGCGGCAAACGGATTGTCATCTTCAGCTGGGCCGACTCGGTGCACGTCATGCGCTGGGTGGCGGGCCTCTCCGAGCGAGGTTACGATATCAAAGTGGTATCGCTGGGCGGTAAGACGCCGCAGGGAATGAACGCTACCATCCTGCCCCGGCGAGGGCGTTTTTCATACTACACTCAGGCCGCAAAAGCGGCCACCGAGGCTCGCCGCTTTGGGCCCGATCTTGTCCATGTCCACTATGCCGCAGGGTTTGGGGTCTGGGGAAGAAAGGTCGGGATCAAGCCGCTGGTGGTGTCGGTCTGGGGATCGGACCTGTTCCAATTCCCCACGAATTTCGTCAATCGGTTCATTATTCGCAAGAATCTCAACGCCGCCACCCACATCACCGCGACTTCGAACATGCTCTCAGACCTCGTTGCGAAACTTGCTCCGGAAACTGGCGGCAGAGTCTCAATCATACCGTTCGGCGTAACAGTCCCGACCGAAACCAGCCCCCTGCCGCCGATTAATCCGTTGAAAATCTGCTTCATCAAATCGCACCGGCATATTTATGGGATCGATGTGCTGATCCGTGCCGTAGCTATCGTCCGAGAGAAATTCCCCGACGTACAACTCAATCTGGCGGGCGATGGCCCGATCACCGGTGAACTTCAGGCGCTGGTGGCAAATATGAACATGACCGACACCGTTAATTTTGTCGGCCGGATTGATCACAATCTGGTTCAGTCATTTGTTGCCGAGCATCATCTCATGGCGATGCCGTCCCATATGGAATCATTCGGAGTTGCCGTGCTTGATGCCGCCGCGGTGGCTCGTCCGGTGGTTACAACCAACGTCGGCGGGATTCCGGAGGTTGTCATCGACGGCCAGACCGGTATTCTCATCCCGCCGGGTGATCCAAAAAGTTTGGCGGAAGCTATTATCAAACTGGGTGGCGATGTCGATCTAATGAATAATATGGGGCAAGCGGGGCGCACTATGGTGAATGATCGTTTCGATTGGAATAAATCACTTGATATGATGACCGAACTTTACGAACGGTTGATATATGAGCGCAAAAAAAGCTAAAGAGACAATCCCACTTTACGACCTGAAACTCTCCCCGGCGGCGAAGTCGCAGGTGAAGTCGGTGCTTGATTCCGGCTGGTTATCATCGGGTCCGAAAGTCCGCCAGTTTGAAAAAGAGCTGGCCGCTCGGATGAAAGTCCGCTACGCCGCAGGAGTCAGCTCGGCCACGCTCGGCATGCAGTTGACACTCTCGGCTCTCAATCCCGGCAAGCAGGCAACGGTTGTGACGACGCCGTTTACTTTTGTGGCAACGATAGAAGCGATCCTTGCCGCGGGTGCTCAACCTGCGCTGGCCGACATTGACCCGCACACGCTCAATATT
>DAOWIM010000228.1 GCA_030640905.1 bacterium | reverse complement strand
TATAGCGGCGCTATGACGGCGGACACAAGGCCCGCCGCTACGCGATGAGGGGCTGCTGTCGTCCCGCGTAGAGGGCGGCTTTATGTCGCCCGTCCTCAACCGCACGTTACAGCAAACTCATAGCAAGAACGCTTTTTCAACAACCTGCTAATCCAGACACGGCCTATTTGAAATTAAAGCATAGTCTTCTGGTTTTGCTTTGTCAGCATGTTAGCAAGGAGCCATTGATGAGTGCCACTGATTTCCTACTGCAAGCTCTTTTTCAGCGGCGAACTTGTAACCTCCCACTGTCCTTTGCCGACGTTTTTGGGACCATTAAACACGAGAAATGAGTATTTTCCATAGTGCGGGATCAGTTGCCCGATTCTCGACAGAGACGACCCATCCCAACTGAGAATGACCAGGTATTCATCGTATCCGTTCCAGCCCTTACCGGCCAGAACAAAAGTATGACCGGTTGTCGGATACGAAACACCATCAACTACTATAGAGTCAGAGCCGGTGGTAACCCTCTCCTGTAAATCAGTCGGCAACGTTGAAGGGTTCAGAAGGATCGGCGCCTCGTTACTCTCACCCGCGGCAAGAATCTCCCCTGCAACCACCTTGACGGTATCGCCCGACAGGTTTTCGCCAAACATCGCGAAATCCTTAACCATGCCTGTCGATTCATCGGCAATAAACTTCTTTTCAGAATTGCCGAGGGTTGCTGAGATAACCGGTTCTATCTCTTCAGGGTAGAGCTGTCTAAACAGATGGTATTCAGGATCAACTTCAACGGTAGTAGCTCCTTCCGGAAGAGGTATTGTGAATATCGAGTCTTCCGAAACTAAGACCACCGAAGTATCCCATACCATTTCGACACCGGAAAACCTCAGTGGTACTTTGAGCTGGTAGTTCTGGCCGCTTTTTTCCATCAACCTCAATTGCAGAGAGCGGTCGGAACCTTCTGCCGTCGTTGTCGGATTAATGATGGCGATATCAAGAACAGGCGCACCCGGCCTGTCTATCCACTGTGGGATAATATGAGAAAGGTCTGATCCGCTAACCTTCTCAAATCCATCTATCCATTCTTCCCACGATATCTGCATCTCCCGGTAATCCGCGTATATTTGTTTCCAGGTTTCAAAAAACAGTTCGGTCCCTATCTCTTGCTCAATCATATGGTACACCATCATGGCCTTGTTGTACCCGATTGTGCGCGTATTGGGGCTGGTGCGTGACTGGAATTCCCTGATCGGGAAGTCATTTCCTTCGTTGATATAGCTATCATATTGCTTCAGGATGTTCTTCCGGTATGCCTGCGCTGCGGCAGGTGAACGCATCAGCTTGTACCGATAGTCGGCGCCGTAAACAGTTGCCCCTTCACACCAGTTGCCGCGATCATAATCCACATACACACTGTTGCCCCACCAGTTATGGAGCACTTCGTGACCCAGTGACGTATGCTTGATAAATGGGAGCCGCAGTACTTGCTGGCCAAGTAGAGTCCAGGCCGGCATGCCATAGCCGGTCGGGAAGTAATTTTCCGCTACCGTGAACCTGTCGTATGGGTAGGGACCGATGAGATCGGTGTACATGCGGATGTAATCTGCTGCGGCACTGAGATAGCCGTCGAGCAGGCTGGTGTCCGCCTCGAAGAAATAACAGGCTACTTCCACACTGTCAACCCAGGTTGACCGAGCGACGTATGGTGCCGCCATGAACATACACCCGTCTGATTTAAACGGGTTCTCCCACGTCTGTACTTTTCGCTCATTGCCTGTTTCCGACGATAGTCTATTACCATCGCTAATCGACTCCCAACTATCTGGAATGTCAGCCGTCAGTCTGAACCTCGCCAGCGATTCGTCACCACTCGGATAGTAGAAAGCGGCTGAACTCAAATAGGCTCCCTCTTCAAGGATCGTACCAAAGACTTCCGCTCCTACCCTCTCGTTGGAAAAACGGATATTACTAACATCCTGGTAGAATTCCGCTCGGTAATTCATCAGGAACGGAAATGTTCCATCCCGGTCAAATTCGAACAAGACTATCTGAGCCTGACCGGTAGTGTCGGTCTCAGGCAGGTTATCTCCAAGCTCGGATTCCAATTGTTCAATATTTGCCATCTGAACCGCGCGAAACTCCACCGGCTCCCCGTCGAGATGAAACAATTCTATCCGGGCTGTGTGACCAAGCTCAAAGAGATTCCATCCCTTGTGAACTTGTACCAAGCCTGAGTCAATCACATCCACCTTATGTAAGGGGACGTCGAACGTTAGCCGAATGTTGTGACTGTCAAATGAGACCTGAGATACTGCCACCGTTTGGGAGCATGTGCAGATCAAAACTAAAGCCGGCAGTAACAAAGCGCCGAGAAGAAGCTTGCTGATCATATCTTTCACCTTTCAGATAATTGTTTACGAATTGAATCGGGACCATTATCCCGAAACGTTTATTTTCACTATTTCAAGAAGATATAAAGAAGTCTCCGTAAAGGCAATCGGGTTGATATGCCCTATTGACAATCACTTAAAAATCGACTATCGTATCTATGACCATTTTGTGATGCGTTTGTGATGCCAATTCCAGGTAGAAATATGTAAGTTCAGCCATGATTGATGAAGACTTTGCGGAGCGCTTGGCAGCAGTTCCGCCACCCAAAGAGGTTGTGGAGCAACTCTTCTCCGAAGCTCGAACCAAGTCGGAAGAGAGGTTTTTCTGTGCAATCATCGACATCGAGACAATAACCCACGCAGGCAAGAGCAATTTAGCTTGGACGATTAATCGGCCAATGATCGTACAGCAGTTTGCCAAATACTTCAGCAGGGTCGCTGTTTCGATGCAGGACTTCCCAAATCCGGAGGATGCGAGTTTTGTTCGTCGGTTACATATGTTGGCATATAGCCAGTTCTGGGAATGTCTTGGGGTACAACGCTTGCTCCAGCAACTGGCGAATATCGCTGCTGGCGAGCACTATACCCCCAGGCTGTTTCTCGACGGTCGGCCGGAAACATACGCTCTTTTCAAGAAGCTGCGGGGACAAACAGCGTCATTAGATTTACAGCTTTCCGAGCTTGTAACAGCATCGTATTCAAATCAGATACGGAATGCCTTTGCTCATTCACAGTTTTGGATTGCTGGGGAGTACGTGTTTTTTGAAAACCACGACGGTAGCAAAGACTACAGCATACCATCGCTGAAGCTGGACACATGGGACAAGTTGTTTTCGATTACATCGGAATTTATCGCCGAGTTTTTTAGGGCTAGGCGAGAGGCTGAAAGCGAGCTTAAAGGTATGGCTCCCTACCGTGTCGAATTGCCGGAGTTCTTAGGACCGTTCGTGTTCTCAAAAGATGATAGAGGCTATTGGTCGGCAAAGCCGTCTACTTAATTAGAATTTGTAGGTCAGGTTGCTTGCAACCTGACATGTTAGCTGCGCCTGTTCGCACATAAAGTCTGGTGCAGTCCTCGACGGCGTACTTGTTCTTGAGGGAGAGTCATTCTCTTTGTCAGGTTGCAAGCAACCTGACCTACGAGGCTGGCCAGTTCTGAAGAAGAAGACTGATCAGCAGACCATGGATTTCGTCTACATGATTATGACAAGCTTGCCGATCTGCACCTGACCGTCGGTAGTCTCAACCGTCCAGTAGTACAATCCGGAAACGGACATCTGCGTGTTCCGTGTGATCAAATTCCACTCAGCGTGATTTGCCGAAGGATCGTCAGCCTCTTTCTCATGTACGATCTCTCGCACAAGGTCGCCATCGAGTGTAAAAATCCGAATCGTACACCGATTGGGGATGTTGGCGAAATTGATTACCCGCGTACGGTCGACCGGTCGATCAAATTGGGTGCGGGCTTCCAGGCCGCTGCCCCGGTAGTTACCGTCGCTACGATACGGATTGGGATAGACGTAAGCATTGCCACCACTACCGGACTTGATCTCCGCAGTCGAAGCATAGGCCATTCGTGCGCCGTTGGTCACCGAAGTTTCCAGTGACTCCAATCCCGATTCGGGAGAACCATAGTCGAAGGCGGTGACACTGACCCAATACGGTACAGTCGAGAGGAGATTGTCGATAGTGAAGTCATACTCGAAATACTTAAGGTAGCCATCGTCGGTCAGTTCGTCGACCAGCGCAGAATCTGGATTGAGGTTGGTGGGATATGGCAGATCTGTTCCGTATGTTTTCTGTATCGGTGTAGTGACGCCGGGTTCGGAGGCATTAAAATCCTGTGGTACAAAATAGAACACCGAGTCAGGAAAATCGGGGTGCACAAACGGCGAGCGTCTTGTGTAGATGTTCGGATCGAAACTGGGGTCGGGGCATGAGTCACCGTATAGACATTGCAACTCCTCAAGCAACATCGGTACACCGTCCAGTACATAATCGGGCTGCGGGCGATGTTTCTCGTTCCAGACATACTTGTTGTAATCTTCCCGATCATACGATGCCACCATGAAATAGCTATCCTCCCGATCATCACGTGCAAGATAGATGCGGTAACCTTCAAAGTCGATCAGCGAGGAGAAGATGTCTCGAGTTGTCTCAGATCGTTGGCCGTTGAATCGGATGTGAAGCGTGTTCGTTGAGGAAGTAATCCAGACCTCGGGCGCCGGTGGTGGTGTTGCGCCACGGAAATCGGGAACACCGTCGCCTTTGTAGAAAAGCGTGTCGCATACATCGAGACTCCATGTTGTATCGTACTGAGGCGGATCGGTGCTGATTGTGTCAATGTAGTCGATTGAGGAGTCGGTGCAGCAGGTTCGAGCCTCGCCGAAGTATCCATCGCCGTCGGTATCAACGCCGGGGTTATCATAAATCCAGGAAGCCCACGTAGCGTTGGTGGCGAATCCGGTGAAATCGAGATTGTCAGTGTAGAGATACGGATTCTCTTCAAGATTGTCGCGATTGTCCGGAATCCGATGAAGCGAATCACCGGCAACGTAGGCAAAAGAAACAGGCAGCGTTTGTCCGGGGCTGATTTGAAACGGTCCGAACGATATCAGGTAGCGTGTATCGAACCCATCGGCATAGTCGGCGGCGAGGGTCTGGTTGGGGTAGAGCCAGAGCGTATCGTTTTCGGTAATACTGGCAGTGAAAACCTGATTGTAATCAAATTCCTGGTTGCTCATGACGTAGTACTTGTTGGCATCACCTTCGGGCGTACCCACACCGCCGGTGCCGAAGTCACGAAACACTTCTTTGCGGCGTCCCACTTCCGATTTTTCGCGAGGACCAAAATCGAGATTGGGGCTTGGGTTGGAAATCCACCAGTTGAAAGATACATCCAGTTCCTCCGACGGTGTCCTGATGATGCGAGTGCCGGTAACGTGCGGGCTGGGATGGAAGTTGCCGTCGCCATAAACAAAATCGAGGTCGCCGTTGTCATCGGCAATCCAGGCGGCGAAAATCGTATCTTCAAACGTGCAGTTACCCTGCGCAACCGGGTACGTATGCAGGAAGCCGCAATGGTCATCGGTGAATTTGTTGCTGGCGAGGCAGTCAAAACAAACCATACCGTCAACATAGATACCGAGGTACACATCCTCAAGCTGGGAAGTGCCGATGTTTTTGACTTTGTAGTCGAACAGGACGAAATCATCCGCATACGAGTATGACCATGCGTACGAGTTCTGCGTAACTTCGATATGCAGTGGTATGTGTGGCCGTCCGGAGACATCGACGTCAATTCCCTGGGTGTAGGTGTCGGTATAGACGCAGACGTAGTCTTCTTCGGAGACCGCGTTCTCATAGTTAGCATGGTTGGGGTCTTTGATCGAGCGATAGATCATCTCGCCGAAAGGGGCTTGATCGGGGAACATCTCGCGTGTTGTCTGCCAGCCATCGGCGCCAACAGAGACCAGAGTATCGCGCCCGACTACTGCTCCGATCGAGAAAGCTCCGGCAAGGAGGTGCTCGACTTTGGAGCCTCGTGGGTACTGGCAGGAGTATGGTATGGCTTCGCCGGTAAACCAGTCGGTCGATGCGCCCGGATGATTGTAGCGGCCGCATGTGCCATTGTTGGCCACGGCAAGTTCGATCTTGCCGACCCGGTGTGCTACCCGAGCGTGAGCCGGTGCACC
>DAOWIM010000281.1 GCA_030640905.1 bacterium | reverse complement strand
GGATATGTGGATTGGGGGTCTTATACCCTCCCGCACCATCCTGACAACATTATGGACAGCCTCAGCAACGGCATTGACAATATCCTCAGCGCCCTGTTGGACCGAGATGTCAATGGCCACCATCCCGACAACATCGACGAATTCTGGGAAGCCTGGTTTGATGCGCCTTCGTACGGGCATATTCGGGCGATGAGGGATATCTGGCACGAACACGGTGAGTGCTGTGTGGGTGTTCGCGGGAATGCCAACGGCGACTACTTTGAGAGAGTCAATATCGCTGATATCACATATCTCAACAATTATCTCTTCGGTAGTCCACTCGGGCCGGCACCAATCTGTCGTGCTGAAGGCAATGCTAACGGAGACATCCAGGAAGCAGTCAACATCTCAGATGTAACCTATTTGATCGACTATCTGTACGGGATTCCACTGGGGCCACCACCACCGCCGTGCCCTTAACGGGAGCTATAGAGCACGCTGGAGTTGCGTGTAATTGAGTCAACACTGGAATAACGCTACATTAGAATTGGGGCAACAAGATCACACTCACAAGCCCTGCACCATCTTTGTCAAGCCAGCGCGGTCGTTCGATCCAAAGAAACCGGTCCCCATCACCAGTATATCTGCCCCGGCATTGGAAACAGTCGCAGCATTGTCCCCGTCGATACCGCCATCAACTTCGATCTCGCAGGAGAGATTGTTGGAATCGATATAGCTCCGCGCCGTCTCTATCTTCGGAATCGTCTCGCCAATAAATTTCTGGCCGCCAAACCCCGGAAAGACCGACATCAATAGCAACAGGTCAAAATGCTTCAGATACGGCAGGACTTCTTCGACCGGCTTGTCCGGATTGATCGACAGGCCTGTCTGCACTCCCAAGTCTCTTAGCTGTTTGGCTACCGGGACGGGATCGGGGTGAACTTCGAGATGGAACGTAATCAGATCGGCCCCGGCCTTCGCAAAAGCCTCAAAGTATTTTTCCGGCTCGGCCAGCATCAGGTGAACATCAAGGAACCGGTCGGTCAACCCATTTATCGTTTTGACGATCGCCGGTCCGAACGAAATGTTAGGCACAAAATGCCCGTCCATGATATCAAGATGGAGCAGATCGACATTCAGGCGGGTGCAGTCTGCGATGTCCTCGCCGAGACGGGTGAAGTCTGCGCCGAGAACCGATGGTGCGAGTTTTGCCATAGGCTGAATTTAGTGGCCGCCGCCTTCTGCGGCAATCTATTTCTGATCCTCAGATTCGCGCCGCTCGTTTTCCAGCACGACTGTGGCGTTTTTTTTCAGACCGTCAAGTTTTGGCCGCATCAGTGATGTCCCGACGGCAAGGTCGAGAAACTCTCCCTGACTTTCGATATTCAGCACCTTGTGAGCATCAAGAAACTCCCCCACACCATACTCTGCCCCAAACTCGGCCCGACCTGCCGGCTGCGACCGCTTCAGATTGTGCGGGCACACTTCCTGGCAGATATCGCACCCAAAAATCAGGCGACCGGTTTTCCGGTCCAACAGGTCGTCACGCTCGGTGGGATCCTCTACCGTTAAGTATGAGATGCATCGAGCGGCCTCAATCACTCCTCCCGGCAGGATAGCCTCGGTTGGGCAGGAATCAACACAGAGCGTGCAGTCGTTGCAGGTGCCATGATCTATCGCGTCGGGATCGTCGATCTCCAATTCGACAGTAGTCAGGATTACAGCCAGAAAAACCCAGGAGCCAAAATCTCGATTGATCAGGAGCGCATTTTTGCCGGTGTACCCCAGACCGGCTTTCACTGCATAGGCGCGCTCGAGCACAGCGCCGTGGTCAACATACGCTGAGAACTTATGATCTTCACTTGCGGGAACTTGTTCCTCAGAGGGAACATATTCCTCAGCGGGAGCCTGTTCCTCCAGTTTGGCGATCAATTGCTCGCTCATCGCAGCGATCACCTTGTGGTAGTCCCGGCCCCGAGCATACCGAGAAACCCTGCCGTGCCCAAGCGGAACCGGCTCGCTGTTGGGCTGGTAGTAATTGAGGCCAAGCATTATGATCGAGCGAACCCCCGGCAGCACCTCATTGGGGTCAGAACGGCGGTTGAGACTGCGCGCCAGCCAGTCCATCTCAGCGTGGTGGCCCGATTCCAGCCAGCCTGAAAACCGCGCGACCGCATCAACAATCGGCTCTGGGCCGGTTATCCCGCAGAGATCAAACCCGACCTCCCTGGCCAGCCTCCTGGTCAGATCAGCAGTCAGCACAAAATTTCTCTCTATTCTTTACTGATACGAAGTTGTTCTTCACAACAGGAAATAATCGGTCAGAGAATTTGACAAGTCTCATAAGTAATAGTAAATTACCGCCACTTTGTCGATTGGACAAGGTCAGATTTGGTGGTATTATTACGCCTGTTATTGTGAAAGATTTCTCAAGCTGGACACAATTGTCTATCGTATCTGTCCACGACTGAGTGTCTTCCACGATTAGACCAAGGTCGAATGATCGGCCCCGGTTTTGGAGGAATAAAATGAGCGCAGGAAATTACCTGCTGGTTAGATTTGATGATCGGTCGAAGTTGGCGCCGGCGGCGAAAGCTATCGATGAGATCAAAGCGGTTAGTCATTGGAACGCTGTTGAAGGG
>DAOWIM010000294.1 GCA_030640905.1 bacterium | reverse complement strand
TTTTTCATTCCATATCGATATCAGCCGTGGCGCCGGGGCGTTTGTCTGTGGGGAATCATCGGCCCTGATGAGATCGGTCGCCGGTGAAGTTGGCGAACCGCGAGCCAAGTATATTCGCTCGGTGGTAAAAGGTCTCAAGGACAAGCCAACGGTTCTCAACAATGTCGAAACATTCGCCTGCATTCCGGTTATCCTTTCCGAAGGTGGCAAGGCCTTCAGCAAGATTGGTACACCTAAGAGTACCGGCACCAAGGCGTTCTCGCTGGTCGGTAAGATTGAAAATACGGGGTTGATTGAAGTCCCGATGGGCACCACCTTGCGCGAGATTATATACAACATCGGTGGCGGCATCAAGGACGGAAAGCCCTTCAAGGCCGTGCAGACCGGCGGGCCTTCGGGTGGATGTCTGCCCGAATCGAAACTTGACCTGCCGGTGGATTTCGACACACTGACCGAAGCCGGATCGATGATGGGTTCCGGCGGCATGATTGTGATGGACGACTCGACTTGCGTGGTCGATCTCGCCCGATACTTCCTCTCGTTCCTGGTAGAGGAATCATGCGGCAAGTGTGTTCCCTGCCGCGAGGGACTCTATCAGCTTCATCAGTCGGCGACCAGAATCTGCGAAGGAAAAGGCACCGACGATGACCTTGAAATCATGCAGCAGCTCTCCGAAATGATCGTCATTGGATCGTTGTGCGGACTGGGCACCTCGGGTCCCAACCCTTTCCTGAGCACGATCCGGTATTTTCGGGATGAGTACGAAGCTCACATCAAAGAAAAGAAATGTCCTGCCGGCGTATGTACGGCCTTGATCACTTATATAATTACCGACCGGTGCACCGGTTGCCTGGCATGTATTCCCGCCTGCGCGACTGATGCCATCACCGGTGAGAAAGGTCAGGTACATCAACTGGCTCAGGACAAATGCGATAGATGCGGCGCCTGCTATGCGGTATGCAAGTATGACGCTATTGAGATACATTAGGGAGATGCAATGATCAAGCTTACGATCAACGGCAAACTGGTTCAAGCTGACGAAGGCGATATGCTCCTGACCGTTATCAGGAGAGAAGGCATCGATGTACCGTCGCAGTGCCACCATCAAGCGGTAGAACCATCCGGTGCCTGCCGACTGTGCATGGTGGAAATCACGCGACAGGAATGGGATGGCTGGAGCAAATTTGTAACTTCGTGTCTCTACCCGGTCGAAGATGGCCTGATAGTAACAACCCATTCGGCCAAAGTGATTCAGCTACGCAAAACGATCATCGACCTCTACCTGGCCCGTCACCCGAACTCCACAGAAATCATGCGTCTCGCATCAGAGTACGGCATTACCCGGACAACGTACGAGACTGTCGTCGATGGTGATGACTGCATAATGTGTGGACTTTGTACGCGCATCTGCGCCCACATGGGTTTCAGCGCCATCTCAACAGTCGGCAGAGGTCACGACAAGGAAATCGCCCCTCCTCTGAAGGAAGCTCCTACTGATTGTACCGGTTGCTTGAGCTGTGCGAACAACTGCCCCACCAACTTCATTGAGTTTACACGCGACAGCAATAGCCTGACTATCTGGGGAAGAACATTTGAAACGCTGGCTTGCTCACAATGTGGCAAGGCCACAATCACCAGAGAGTTTGCCGAACATCTGAGCAAAACTCGTGACATTCCAATCGCGTACTTCGAAGTATGCGATGACTGCCATCGTAAGGAGACAGCTAAGACTATGGGAAGAGTCGTCAATTGGACACGGGAGGTGCAGGCATGAATTTCCGCTTCGTTGTCAATCCGGAAGTATGCACCGGATGCCGTACCTGTGAGTTGGCCTGCGCTTTTGCTCATCCACACGATAGCAAACCTGGAAAGAGTCGCATCTATCCAATCGATGGCGGTTTCAAAGAACTGTGGGTTCCGGTTACCTGTCTTCAGTGTGACGATGCTGCCTGCGTGAAATCATGTCTGGTGGATGCCTTGAAACGCAACCCCGTCACCGGCGCCATTGAGCTTAACCGCGAGATGTGTGTCATGTGTATGGCCTGCGTCGCGGCGTGCCCGTTCGGATGCGCCCTGCTTGATCCCGGGCAGGATGCTGTGGTCAAGTGCGACCTCTGCGGCGGCGATCCAGTCTGCGCACACTTCTGCCCCACCAAGGCCCTGAGTTATGTTCCGATCAAAAAGAAAGATCGTATTGCAGGTTGAAGCCCATAGGCTCCCTAATCCTCTCGCTGACGCTGGGTCACGTACATTGTTGCGGTTGGTCCTTCGATTTCGCGCAAGCGAATTCGTGAGACCTGCCGCCTTGGTATAACAATGTCACGGGTGCCAGGTCTCAGCCCCGACTAGTCGGGACAAGGACCTGACACAACGGAAAGAGACTCCAGCAGTCTGTTGAAAAGCTCCTTTATAGCAGTGCTATGACGGCGGACACACTTAAAACAGGCTTCGCCTGCCCGCCGCTACGCAAGGAGGGGCTGACGTTCCGTGTAGAGGGCGGCTTTATGTCGCTCGTCCCCAACCGCACACTATGGTGAACTCATAGTAAAAAAACGCTTTTTCAACAACCTGCTAATCATCCCGTAGTCACGCGCTTGATCAACTGGCCAAAAATGCCTTGACTTTGACACTCGGCGCGGCCTAATTAAATGCAAGTGTTACTTAAAGATAAGGTCTCCGGTCTGCCGAGTTGTGGCTTTGAATGAAACCATTTCCGGGACTGGAACGTATTTAGAATTACTCGTTTTCGGAGGCAAAAATCATATGAAACTGTCCTCTAAGGAACAGGCAGGGATTGTAATTCTTGAGCCCAGGGGAAAGATCATGGGCGGTCCTGACGCCAGCCTGTTACATGACAAGCTACATGAATGCATCGACGGTAATCAGAATCGTATCATCATTGATCTGGCACAGGTCGACTGGATGAATTCGACCGGTCTCGGCATTCTGATCTCAAGCTACACAACCTTGCGCAACAACGGCGGCCATCTAAAATTGGCCAATGTCACCGACAAGATCAAATCGTTGCTGACAATCACCAAGCTGGTCTCGGTCTTTGAGGCCTTTGATTCCGTCGATGAGGCAGTTGCCTCGTTTAAGTAATCCGGTTCCTCGGAATCGGCGATAAACTGTCATTCGCATCAGGTAGGCCGCTTGCAGACCTGCCTTTTTTTTAGAGAGGATCGTATGGACAAGCCTGTCATCACCGGCAATACGATTGCCATTCCTTCCGATGTCGAACACCTGGCCGATGTTGATCTTTTTATCGAAGGTATCCTTCGCGGCTGGGAGGTCGATGAATCCAGGATTGCCGATATTGCCATATCCGTTTCGGAACTCGTCAACAACGCAATCTGTCACGGCAACAAGTCTACCCACGACAAGAAAGTATCGGCGACAATTGACCGTAAAGGTTCGTTGATCGTCATAAGCGTTACTGACGAGGGCGCCGGGTTCAGCCCTGAGAACATCGAGAACCCTATTGCTGACGACAACCTCATGAAAGAAGTTGGTCGCGGCATATTTATTGTCAAATCCCTGATGGATTCGGTGGACTTCGAACTGACGCCTACCGGATCAAAGGTAACGATAGAAAAAGGTGTCTAAGAACGAATCGCTGTTCAATTGATGTTGCCCTATGAGCTCTGAGTTGTTCACATCGCTGGCCTATTGTCTTATCGGTGGCTTCCTGATTTTTCTTGCCATCACCGTCACGCGGGACAATCTGTCCAACAAACTCAACCGGGTCACCGGAGGTATGTTTCTCTGCGCCGGATTGGGACCAATCTTTGTTGCGATGGGTACAATTATGTCCAGCAGCAGTGCTGCCTCGGGCAATCTTGAAGGCTCCGTTCTATATGGACTGCACCATCTTTGGGAGATGTTCTACCCGTCGCTGTTGCTCTTTTCATGGATTTTCCCCGTTGACAGACTCAGAAAGTTTCGACACCAGCGACTCCGTTACCTCATTTTTGTCCCTCAGATTATGCAGGTGGCTCTGCTGGTTTTCTTCGGCCAGATCACCGGCATTTTTGAGGTCCTCAGACTGGATCCCGCTGCCGAAGGTCTGCTTGCCCTGATCCTCAAACCGCTTTCGGGACTCCTCGAATGGCTGTTTTACCTAATAAGCTCTCTCCGCAATGAACACACGGCCGTCTTCGGAGCTATCAATTTGTTCTACGTTGGCGCAGCGATTTACTTTCTCGAATCAGGACGCAAGTACTTAAGCAACCCGCGTCTGTTGTCACAGACCCGGTTGGTCCTCTGGGGCACCCGACTCGGTCTCGGCCTGTTTGTCGTAGCTCATCTCGGGACAACTGTCCTGCCATACGAATTCCCGCCAGCGATCAAATCAACTCTCATGATTCTCGCCCTGCTGGTTGCAACCGGGATATTCATTGCCGCCACAATCCGGTATCAGTTTCTTGATGTCCGGCTGATTCTCCGACAGTCGTTCGTCTACACCGTCACCTCAGGTTTACTGGTGGGAGCGTACGTCCTGATTGTAATCGAGTCCAAACAGATATTGATCGGACTGTTCGGTGAGCAAGCCGAGGTCATCAGCTACGCCTTCATCATCGTCATCCTGCTGCTCTTCCAGCCGATCAATAACTGGATCGACGAAATCATTCGTTCGATGTTTATCCGTACACGGACCGATCACCGCAATATCCTGCAGCGGTTTTCACGCCAGGTGATTTCTCAATTTGACCCAAAAAAACTAAGGGTCATCATTGATGACTCCCTTCGCACTTCATTGCTGGTCGAAAAAGTCCTGTTCGTTCAATTTGATGACGAAGTACAGGAATATGCTATCCTCCCCGATGAGGACCAGCCGCGGCGCGTCGTTATCGACCGTAACGATTTGATGCTACGGGGGATTAATTTATTGGATGCTCCGGCCTATTTCGACTCCTTGAGTGATTTCATGGAAGGCTCTTCCCTCGGCGAACGTCTTGGGGAACGCGGGATCAAAATGATCCTCCCGATGAAAGATGCCGACCACATGCTGGGCTTTGTAGGTCTCACCAACAAAATAGCCGGATATCGTTATTCATCCGAAGACATCAACCTCCTCAGCGTCTTATCCAACCAGATGGTCTCCGCTCTCACCAACGCCCGACTCTACGTGGAATCACTTGAGAGAATACGCCTGCAGGAAGAGGTCAACATGGCTCGCCAGATTCAGCTTGGGCTGTTGCCCTCCAAGCCACCGACTGTCAGCACCGCCGCGATCTACGCCTGCTCAACACCGTCCCGTACGGTTGGGGGTGACTTCTATGACTTCATCCAGGTTGACAAGGATCGTATTGGGATCGTCATTGCCGATGCCTCGGGCAAAGGCATGCCGGCCGCCCTGATGATAGCCCAGATACAGGCGATTATCAGAAGTGAAGTGAATAACGGCAATAGAATCGAAACCATGATGAAGAACATGAACCAGCAGGTTGTAGCAGCCAGCACATCGGAAAAATATGTTACGCTCTTTTATGGAGAGCTCGACACCACCACCGGACGATTCTACTACGCTAACGCCGGGCACAACTATCCCGTGCTGGCACGAGCCAACGGTGAGATCGAATTCCTCAAGGAGGGAGGTGTGGTAATAGGCGCATTGCCGTCAATGGAATACCGCTCCGCATCCGTTCAGCTTGGGTCCGATGACATTCTCTTCCTCTTTACCGACGGGCTCTCCGAAGCGATGGACCAAAACGATGTGGAGTACAGCGAAGAACGGATTCACGAATTTGTGTGTAAACACCGCCACAAATGTCCGGACGATTTGGTGGCATCAATTCTCAGCGACATGAAAGAGCACGACCCGATCGATCCGCCGCGTGATGACACCACGATCATTGCCTTGAAAATGAACAACAACATACAGGTACTATCATGAACTATCACGACCGATTCGATGACGAGGAACTGTTCCACCTGAAAGACCACCAATGCGGATACCGCTACTGTCCACGCTGCGGCGCTGAGCTCTCTCTGCGAAAACTGGATGGACACCAGAGAATGGTTTGCTCATCGGAGAACTGCGGATTTATCTACTATCAGAACCCGGTTCCAGCTGCCGGTGCGATTGTCATCAAGGACGACCGCATCCTGCTGGTCAAGCGGGCTCATCCTCCTCGAATCGGCTGGTGGTGCATTCCGGCTGGTTTCATGGAATGGCGGGAACATCCACGAGAGACAGCAGTCCGCGAACTCAAAGAAGAGACCGGCCTGACAGTAGAACTTAAGTCATTCTTCGAGGTTTATTCCGGAACCGACGACCCCCGAGCCAACGCTGTGCTCCTGCTGTATCTGGCCGATGAAGTCGGCGGTGAATTGCAGGCGGCAGACGATGCTCTGGACGTACGCTACTTTTCTTTTGACGACCTGCCCGAGAAGATCGCCTTTGAAGCTCACCATCAGGCATTAGCCGACTACACCAAACGCTATCGCAGTTGATTCGATGAAGTCCTCGTTCGGAAGGAAACTGTTCTGGCTTTTCCTGGTCTTCTCACTGGTGCCGGCTGTCCTTCTGACCGTGTCAGGATATTATCTGACCGTAGGCTTCGGCGAATTGACGGTCTCGCCATCTTCCCAGTCACGTTCTCAACTGGCGGGGTACTTAAATGATTATCTCTTCGATCAAATCGAACAATCACTGGTGATCGCATCGGAAGATTCTCCCGCTTCAACCGAACTTGACTTCTATTTCCAGACCGACGGCGACACGGTAATCTTCCCGATCAACCGCGTTCCCTTGACCACACCCGATGCCCTTGCCATGGTCCAACGGAGCAGGACATCTCCGCGCGGATTTGCTCAGATCGACGGAGCCGTGGTTCAGTATGTAGCCCTCGGATATCCTGACGGGCCAACCGTGGTGGGCGGCATCTCGCACCGTGGCGACTATGCATCCCTCTGGGAGGATGTTCAGTCGGAAGAAGCCGAACACAACTCGCTCCGGGAATTGACAATCCGATACGCCTACTTTGCCGCTGTCGTTCTGCTGGTGCTGGCCGCCTCCAGTGGGTTATTCGCCTATCTGTTCTCTTCGCGACTGTCAAGAAATCTTGCCC
>DAOWIM010000188.1 GCA_030640905.1 bacterium | reverse complement strand
TAGCGGTGCTATGACGGCGGACACAAGGCCCGCCGCTACGCGATGAGGGGCTCGTCCCGCGTAGAGGGCGGCTTCAAGTCGCCCGTCCTCAACTGCACACTATGGTAAACTCATAGCAAGAACGCTTTTTCAACAACCTGCTAGTGTTAATTTTGACCGCCATGCGTGACAACTGACAAAATATTGCCGAAATCAGAATCAATTTGAACTGAGCAGCAAAAGCAGATCAGTTTGTTACTTGACGACCATACCCAAGTATCCTTTTTTGCGGTTAAGTAGAATCAATCTCTACACGGGTGAGTTACCGATTTTGGGACCACCAAAAAGAAAGGCCTGAATACTTATGTATCGATATATGATTGTAGCAACATTGCTGGTAGCGTTGCTGTTCTCTGCCGGCACAAGCGCGGCGGCGATGACTGATGCCGATTCGCCGGATACCTATTTCGATTTCGTTAAATCAATTTATAACCGGCACAACAAGAAAACCTTCGATTTTCTTATCCTGGAACTGAAAACCTACATACAGCTTAATCCGGCGAGTGACAATATCGCTGAAGCCTCGTACCTGCTGGCCGAAGTGCACCTGGAGCAGGGCGATTGGCTGAAAGCTTTCGCTCTGTACCTGAAGATGATGTACATCTATCCGAATAGTACGATGCATACGATGGCTGCCACCCAGGCTCACAAGATTATCAGCACAAAAAGTGCTTTCAAGAAAGACCTGCCGCGGCTGGCCGAGATTATCGACGGTGATTTCACCAATGATGATCCGGCTGATCGTTTTTACAGCTATCTCGGTTTCCTTCGTGACCTTGGCATACCGAAACTGTCGGCGTGGTCACTTAACGAGTACTACCATTTTGTGACTGCGTATGTCGATGATGATCGGGTAGAGCAAGTTCAGCGGTGGGTTGCCGAAAATTATGAGACTCAGGGTAATTATTCAGCCGCGGCGGCGGCTTACTTGAAGTATCAGAAGCTTTATCCTGTCAGCGAACATCTGCCCGAAGTACGCTACGAGCAGGCAATGCTGGAATACCGGAAGCTGAAGGATTATAATCGCGCTGTCGGTGTTCTGACGACGATCGTCGATGATTACCCATCAAGTTCCTACGCCGGTCCGGCTTTATTTTCTCGGGCTGAGATCAGGGCAATCAAGCTGAAGCAATTCGACCAAGCCATCGCCGATTATCGACAGCTTGTTACCAATATGCCGGAGTATGAGAAAGCGATTGATGCACTCTTTGAGATTGCACGGATCAATGCCACAAAGCTCAAAGCTTACCGTGCCGCTGTTGATGCCTACGACAAGGCAGTTGAGCTCTATCCCGAAAACGAACTTGGTGTTGACGCCCTCTTGCGGGCGGCTGACATTTGTTCGGGGAAGCTGCAGGATTTTAAGGGTGTTGCCGAGCGGTATGCCCTGATTGCAGAATTATATCCCGATCATGAAACGGCGCCCCTGATGCTTTATAAGGCTGGTAATATATGTGAGAAGAAAACGCGCGATTACGGCAAAGCGATCGAGTACTATGAATTGCTGGGAGTCAAGTATCCTAATCACGAAGCAACCAGCAAAGCTAAAACCCGCATAGGCAAAATTCGCAAAATCGAGAACAAGTAGGATTGATCAAAACCAAAGCAGGCACCGAATGTTCAGTATGTTCCACCAACGATGACAGGCGATAAATGACTCAATCGGAACTAATCAAGAACCTCCACCAGTATTTTCCTCTCGGGATCGCTGTATCCCGCCGGGCATGGCGTTTGATTGATATGTCGGTAACCCTGTTTACCGAGGAACAGGTGTCCGAAACGATGGCCGTCCGGCAATTGGTTGGTCGTTACAATACCATTATTGCCGAGAGTCCGGCAAAAGTTGAATCGATTTATGCCGGCCAGTTGGTAACGGCGGCAACGATTGTCGATGTTCTCCGTTTTGTAATCCTTACCTATTGTGAGACCCAAAACCGGGGCGCTATCGACGCGGGTTGCGATTTTGTCCGCACCACCGGCAGCCCTGAAACAGTCGAAAAGCCGCCTGCGAAATTCGTTGATCTCTTTCCTCCGACCGATGTCCTGCGCGGGGATCAATCTGGACAAGAGTTTCTTTCCGATGATTCGCTGGCCACCACGCCGCGCGACGCTGCCACCTGCGAGATGATTCTATTGGGCCTGGCCATCACCAATCCGGCCTTTCGCCCGATGCGGGGTTTGTTCGACGATACCGACCTGAAGAAACAGTCACCGTACCTCAAGCTGGTGCAGGGTCTTGAGAAATTTTTCGATCTCCAACCTCCCGTGGCCGAACTCGGGATGACATTGTTTGATTGTCTGCGCGCACCGATGCGGGCTTCACCCGATTCACTCGACGGTCAGCTTCATTTCATAAGAGAACACTGGTCCGCTTTTCTCCCATCTGAATTATTGGAACGAGTCTTAAAGGCATCGGATCTCCTTGCCGAAGAGCAACGCCTGCGCGGTCTCGGTCCCGGTCCAACCGAAGCTCTCGACTTTATGCGAAGCGCCTATGCTTCCGAACTTGACTACCCGGAACCGGAACGATTCAGTCGTGATGCTGACTGGATGTCCAACGTTGTAATAATCGCCAAATCCGTTTATGTGTGGTTGGATCAGTTATCGAAAAAATACGAACGCCATATAAAGCACCTCGATGACATCCCCGATGAAGAACTCGATCTGCTCGCCGATTGGGGATTTTCCGGCCTCTGGCTTATTGGTCTGTGGGAACGATCCTCTGCGTCGCAACAAATCAAGCAGATCATGGGCAACCCGGAAGCAGCAGCATCGGCCTATTCCCTCTATGACTATACGATTGCTTCGGACCTTGGCGGAGAGG
>DAOWIM010000169.1 GCA_030640905.1 bacterium | reverse complement strand
GTGACGGTCGATGTCGACGATCTTGATGACAGTTTTCTCTACGGTCAACTGAGTTCTTCCGGTAGGGAGGACAACCCTGAGAAGGAACTGTTGGCGAAAATAATTGACGGTGATGTCAGGAAGGCAATTGACGAGTTACCTGATGATTTCAGGATGGTTGTGGTTCTCTCGTTCCTGGAAGGATTTTCATACGAGGAGATTGCCGAGATCGCAGACTTGCAGCTCGGGACGGTGAAATCCCGGTTGCATCGAGGAAGAAGGTTACTTCAGAAGAAGCTATATGATTATGCAGTCAGTAACGGTTACATCAAGGATCAACCTAAATGAATTGTCAGGAAGCCCTGGACCTTCTATATGAATTCATAGATAAAGAAGCTTCAGACATTGATACGCAGCAGATTCAGGCGCATCTTGAGAAGTGCGGCGACTGTTTTCAGAAATATCGGCTGGAGACATCTATCCAGGAATTTATCCATGCCAAACTCGCAGAGGATAAACCGGCGGCCAGTTTGGAAAGTCTAAAATCGAAAGTGTCTGCTCGATTGGATCAGGTTGATCGCGAAGAATGCGGCCCCAAAGCGGGTAGCCCGTATCGGTTGGCCTTTATTACGGTTGCTGCAGCGGCTTTGCTTGTTCTGATGATCGGCGGCGCAGGAATTATCTCTGATTTTATCACCCACACAAACACCTACGCTCCTCTTGAACAGGCACACTTGGCACAGGCACACTTCACAATGGCCGAGAGCAGTAGCAATACTGACAGTGAGTTTACTGCCGAGTCGGTGATCAGCTTGATGCTTGAGCAAAATAGTTATGAGTTGCGACCGAATCTTGGGGAATTTGTTCTGGCTGGTGGCAAGACCGAAGAGATTCTGGGCGTGGAGATGAACCACCTGACATATTCCAATGGCGCTGCAACTGTTTCGGTTTTTATCGTTCTCGCCGATCAGTTCTCTATCCCGGACGATCTTCTGGATACTAAGATAGTTCGCGGTGATCTGGAACTCTTCGATCATAATTGTCCCGCCTGTCGTCTGGTCTTTCACGTGATTGGATCGATTGTTGTCATTACAGCCACCGCGGATCAATCAATTGAGCTTCTTGATTTCATCCCCGGGCAAGTCGTCGCTTAGCCATAGTAGTTTAATCTTGCAACTTTCCTGATCGCGTTTGTTATTTTGTTCGCAATGAAACGTGATCCGACTCAATTAACTTCTTCTATCAATGCGCTATGTCTTCTTGGGGCGATTTGTTTGTTATTGCTCCCAGCCAGTAGTCTCTGCTCCGATGAATACATGAGTGATTCGCGGGCCGAGCAATTGATTACAATTCAGAGGCTTTTGTTCAACGATCGATTCGATCTGGCTGAAGCTGCTGCCCGGGAAGTGGTCGAAAGTTCGCCGAACCTTCCCGATGGTTATTTTTCGGTGGCGGCTGTTCTGCTGGGAAGGATGATGGATCGTGAACAATCTGACCGCAAGGAACAGTTTCATGCTCTGCTCGATACGGTTGAGAATATTTCCGAACAGATAGGCGATACGGCATCCGGTAGAACTGCGGCCTGGATGTATCTCTACACCGGACATGCGCGGGCATATAGATCGCTGTTTGAGTCACGGTTTGGCTCGTTTGTACCATCGGTACGTCTGGGAATTGCGGCCCGGAAAGAGTATTCCAAAGGGGTCAAGCTTGACAGCAGCTTGTACGATCTGTATCTCGGACTCGGAACGTATCACTATTGGAAATCGGCAAAAGCTGGATTCCTGCGATGGTTGGGAATCTTCAAGAATGAAATCGATAAAGGAATCACTGAGCTTTATCTGGCGGCCGATTCATCGATCATCTCACGTGAGTCGGCTCGCAGTTCGCTGGTATGGGTGTGGCTTGATCGCAAACAATACGACTCGACTGTCATTATCTGCGAGGAGCTACTCGCTGTTTATCCTGACGGTAATGTGTGGCTGTGGCCATTGGCCGAGGCGCTGATGGAACTTTGTCAATATCGTCGCGCGCTGGAAACGTATCAACTGCTCAGGTCACGCCTCCAGATAGAGCCCGGTAACTATTGCAATCTGATCGAATGTGATTACCGTACCTATAGATGTCTGAAGAAACTCAATAGCATCAACGAAGCCCGGCAGGTGGCGCGAGAAGTAGATGCTTACCTCGACAGTGTCCCGCGATCAACCCAGAAAAAGTATCGTTCCCAGATAGATCTCCTCAAGAGGGTAGCTCGTCTCTGAGACACTGTTGGAATGGATCCTTCTTTGCGCTCAGGCAGGTTGCTGAGATGGCGTGTCCCCAGCGCTGACTTCGGTCTGATCCGGTTCGGCAGGAATTTCCCCTGATCGATTAGCCTTGTCGGCTAACTGTTGTCTGATTCTACCGAGCTTGGCCATCAGCAGGTCGCGACTTCCGTCGTGGGTGAGGATGTCATCGATGCCGGCATCAAGCAGAGGGGTCAGAGTTGCGATAGCAGTATCGTCAACCAGCAGCATAGTAGGTAAGTCGTAGAAAGCGATCCCGCCCGCTCCCAGTTCGTTGATGGTCGCCATTACCGACTCAGCATCTCCCGGCAAGGCCAGCACGATCATGTCCGGTCGGCTGCGATTGAACAAGGTGATCAGGGCGTCTTGTGAGGTCTCCGAGAGAGCTTGGAACCCGGCCTCAGCAATGTTGGCTTCGAAGCGTCCGGCAACTTCTTGATCCTCGGAGAATACTAATACCTGGAAGTGACTGTCCGGTTCGGGCGCATTGAAAACATCTTCCTCAATCATCTCGACAAAACTCTCGGTGACTTCCGGTAGGAAAAGCTTACCGGTGAGATCGTCAAGTTTCTTCTTGAGGGCATCCAGTTTGTCCAGAGAGAGTCGTTTGTCATCGGAGATCGTTTCGCAAAAGAGGTCAACTACGGTAATGATGTTTCCGCCGAGCGCCTCGATTGGCAATCGCTTGGTGAAGCGACCCTTCAGATCGACATAAGCCGATTGCAGTGTGCCGACCACTACCGGTGGGAAATCCAACGAGTGAAGCAGACGTGCGCTCAGATCAATCGCGCGGCGATAATCAACTTCTTCTTTGGTCTGGTAATAGTAGCAGGCCAGATCATGCAGATGGGCGGCGGTTGCGATCATCATCCGTTCTTTTTCGGGTAGACCGATGCGTCGGCAGAGTCGATTCACATAATGTCCTACTCGTCCGGCATGACTGGAGGAACGGGCGGCGTCCTTGGTGAACATGCTGGAGAATAGTCGCAAGCTGTGCAGTAGGAGTTCTTCGCTCTGGAGAGCCTGTTGGTTGCCGAGCAGGAGAGCCGATATTGATTCATAATAGTGCACACGCGTACGCGGCGAACTTTTTCGCAGCCGATCAATCAGGTCAAGGTAATCGCCGGAAACAGTGTCCTTGATCAGAACCGTGTGGAAGAGTTGGTCGCCGATGATCTCGATGGCATCATCGGCCGAGTCGGTGGTTGTGATTTCGTAGTTGTCGTATTCGAGTAACGATTTCAATAGAGGGCCGCATTCGGTGTCATCGGCTACTAACAGCACTTTCTCACGATGTTCACTGTCGGCGGGTGTCGGGATCGCCGCTGACCAGTTAGCCGGATTTTCCGGTTCTGCAGGTGCCGGAACCGGCGAGTCGGCGATCTGTTGAATTTGAGCGGCTTTTTCGGTGTAGTAGCGGGCAATCATCTTATCCAGAGCTACTTCGGCTGCCACGAAGAACCTGACCTTTTTCCCGCGGGCAACGAATCCAACTTCATCGGCAAGTTCCTGATCGGTTGGGTCCTCGCAGGCAATCCGCAACTCGTTTGTGTCGGGATCATATCCGAACGGAACAATCTTTCTGGCGACGGCCACTCTGGCCGGAACCATCCCGAGAATTACATCCGGTATTTCGACATTGGAGAGTGCGACACCCTCGCAGTTGAACTGAAGTGCCAGCGCTTTGACCAGACTGGTTTCGTCCACATATCCGTGTTGGACAAGCTGTGAGCCGAGCTTGCCGCCGTGAGCCTTCTGGCGGGCAAGTGCTTCCTGTATCTGTTCTTCCGATATCAGACCTTCTCGGAGCAATATCTGGTCGAGTCGCAATTTCCTGGATGTCATAATCTTGTGGTGGCCTCCGATGTAGTAAAGGCGGTTCAAATCCGGCTTATGCCGTCTCCAATGTGCTCTCTACGTTTATCGGAAAATTCGCTCAAGGCTAAATCTGCCGGTAGTGATAGTGCTGTGCGATTTTTGAACAGGCTTGATTCAGGCACTTAAAACTTGCCACTCTCGCTACCTCCAGCCTTATTCTGGCCTATGGCCCGTCGGAGAAAACAGAACAAACCGTTGTTGTCGCCCCTGGCTGGTGGCCTTCTCAAGCGACTGTCCAATACCGACGCTCGTTTGCGCCGCCGGATCGTAAAATATGGTTTCTGGGCGGTGAGCCTGTTGTTTGTGTATTCGCTGATGAGTGGTACTTATGGAATTCCACGGATTGTTCGCCTGGAACTTGAGAAGCGGTCGTTGATCGAAGCTAATAGGGCACAAACAATCGCTCTGATCGACGCGGAGAGGATTCAGAAGATGCTGCAAACCGATCCGCTGTACCTGGAGCGAATCGCTCGCCTCAAATACCACATGACCTACCCGGGCGAGATACTGTATCACTACCGACACAACTAAGCCATGCCCCAGGAAAAAACCGAAGCTGTCATTCTCAAATCGTTCAACTGGTCGGAATCGTCCCGGACGGTTGTGTTTTTCTCAAATGATCGTGGTAAGCTGGCCCTGATCGACAAAGGTGGTCGCCGCCTGCAAACGAAAAGAGGTCGCCTGTTGTCGTTTGCAAGGCTTGAGGTATCGTACTACGATTCAAACAAGGAAAGCCGGGGGTACATTCGCGAAGTTGAGTTGTTGCGGCACTTTTCATTGGAGGGAGACGGTGCGCTGGGGCGTCTGGCTTTTGCTTCGGCAGCCTGTGAACTGCTCTATGATTTGCTGCCGGAAGAACAACCTCAGTCGGCGTTGTATCAATACTTTGTCAAGTATCTCAGCTTGATTGAGTCAGCCGACAAGGCAAACCTCTCCGGTGTCTTCCTGGCGTTTTTTCTGCGGCTTCTTTCGCAGCTTGGATACAACCCCAGCCTGGCCTGGTGCGCCGGGTGTCGCAAAGAGATTGCCGCAAATGATAATTCGACTGCGCCCCTGGAATTTTCCCCCGAGCGGGGCGGGGTCGTTTGTGCCTCTTGCGCAAAGGCGGGGGATTACTATATTCCCCTGTCCCCGGCGAGCCACCGACTCCTGCAGACGCTTCAGGTTGCATCCTTAACCGAAGCAGCCTCTCTGCCGATTGGATATCAGGAGACTCTCAGTTTGACCGAGGCGTTGACCAAATTTGTAAACTTCCAGACCGGAACCAGCTCGGGTTTGAAGTCGCTGGAGTTTCTGGAAAAATTGAAGAATAGCGAACTATTGAAATAGAAAGCAGATCATGGCGGCAAAGAAAAAAACCGACGACTTGATGGACAAGATCGTATCGCTGTGCAAGCGACGTGGCTATGTATTCCCTTCTTCTGAAATCTATGGCGGGCTTGGTTCCTGTTGGGACTATGGGCCTCTCGGCGCTGAACTGAAACGAAATCTGAAAAATTTCTGGTGGAATGCCATGACCAACCGTCGTGACGATGTCGAAGGTCTTGATGCCGCTATTCTGATGCATCCCCAGGTCTGGCATACCTCCGGACACGTGGCCGAATTTTCCGATCCGATGGTTGACTGCAAGAAATGTAAGGCGCGCTTCCGAGCCGACAAGCTCGAAGAGGCCCGCTGTCCGCTCAAGCCGTCCAAGTCGCCGCTTGAATGCGACGGCGAACTGACCGAGGCGCGTCAATTCAATCTGATGTTTAAGACATTCATGGGACCGGTTGAGGATAATTCCAATGTCGTTTTCATTCGACCGGAAACAGCCCAAGGTATCTATGTCAATTTCCTCAACGTGAAGAACTCATCGCGGCAGAAGATCCCCTTTGGGATTGCCCAGATCGGCAAAGCGTTCCGCAACGAAATCACGCCGGGTAACTTCATTTTCAGAACGCGTGAGTTTGAGCAGATGGAGATGCAGTTCTTTATCCATCCTTCCGAAGACGAAAAATGGTTCGAGCACTGGCGCGAACAACGCTGGAACTGGTACATGGAACTGGGGATCAACCCAGAAAAACTTCGCTGGCATGAGCATGGCCCTGATGAGCTGGCCCATTATGCCAAAGCGGCCTACGATGTTGAGTACGAATACCCGTTCGGCTGGCAGGAGCTTGAGGGTATTCACAACCGGACAGATTTCGACCTCAGCCGTCACATGGAAGCGACCAAAAAAGATCTTCGCTATTTCGACGAACGTTTCACTGAGAAATTTATCCCGTACATTATCGAGACTTCAGCCGGTTGTGATCGGACTCTCCTGACTATTCTGGTCGATGGCTATGACGAGGTTGAGGTCAAGGGCGAAAAACGAGTCTTCTTGCGGATTTCCCCTAAGGTCGCGCCCATCAAAGCCGCCATCTTCCCGCTGGTGAAGAAAGATGGTATGCCGGAGTATGCCCAGAAAGTTTATGCCGAACTGAAGAAGAGTTTCAAGGTTTTCTACGATGTTGCCGGAGCGGTGGGGCGTCGTTACGCGCGGATGGATGAAGCCGGGTGCCCGTATTGTATTACTGTTGACGGTCAAACGCTTGAAGACGACACGATGACGGTCCGCGACCGCGATACGATGGAACAGACGCGGATGAAGACCGCCGAGATTGTAAATTTCTTAAAAGAAAAAGTGGGATAGGGGGGAAATGTTGAGATTGGAAACAGCTAGTCGCTGAGGTTAAATACTTTGCGGAAGTCCTTTTCAAACATCTGCCGATTTATTCTTGGTCGTTTGAATTTTTGTCGTTCGATTTTGGTTAGCTTTCGATCAAACGCATACAATCGTCGAATGTGTGGTGTGAAATCAGTGAGTTTACGAATAATGCCATGCTCTACGGCAATCAGATCTTTGAACTCGAAATCCTCATAAACCCTTCCTAGTTCCCTCTTGTCCTCATCGCTAACCGATTCCTGGTAGTCTGTTCTACCGGGGGAGACTTCGAGCTTAGTCCTTTCGGACTTGATGGCAACGGAATCTTGGCCAAGCCCATAACCTTCCAAGAGTTTGTTGAACTTACGACTATCGAATTGATCATCTTGGTTTAAAACAAAGTGATTGTTGGCACTTTCGCCATGAGGAACAAGCTTTCGTTCCTCACACAGTACTCTCAGTGGGATTCTCTCCAACAAGTGCTCGCGCAGATCTTTGTGATACTCATGCTCAGGATTCCAGTCGTGGAGGCTTCTCCAGAAATAGCTATCGTCGAAACGCAGGAACCATGCATCCTCTTCCATCTTATTAACAACCTCATTGAAGTCGCCCACAGCCTGCTTTTCACAAGCCATCTGGTAATAGAGGGTGCTGGCCATCAGGTCAAATCCTTGTCCAGTCTTATGGTAATAGACATTGTTATACATGAAGTAACGACCGAGAAGATAGTGTTCAAAAGCCGGTATTGCTTTGTCATCCACTGCAAACATGCTGCTTATTTTATCGTACCTTAGATTTGAGATTATGAAGTTGATGTCCACACGACCGTAAGATACTCCGCAAAAATGTGAGTCTCTCAAGAGAAAGTCGATTCTGTCAGCATCCAATGTGCTGTGTATCAGCTGCGAATGCAGTTTATTGGACCCTTCTTCAGAAGTTATAATCTTTCCTATTTCGTCAGGATCGTATTCTGCAGTTTCAAGGATGTCCTTGATGTCTTTCCGTTTGCTGACTATTTTTTTGCTGAGCTCTTCGTGGCTAACCTCCTCGATCTTCCCGACGGAAACCATTTCGTTCAGTGCGGTTTGATGAGATGGTTGTACAGGGTCGGTTTCCTCAAATTGGTCACTAGCCTTCTTATCGTTAGCGACCTGATAAAATACACTCTCAGTGGTGTGTGAGAGAGGGTAATGGCCCACATCGTGCAGCAAAGCCGCCAATCTAAGTTTCTGCTTCGTAGGGTCGTCGATTTGAAAATCCAAGGCATCCGTCTGGCATCGGTTATTTATGGCATCAATCATCCGGCTGATAACATGCATTGAACCTATAGAATGCGCGAATCTAGTGTGGGTTGCCCCCGGGAATACCATATAGGTTAACCCGAGTTGACGCAATCCCATGAGTCGCAAGAAGGTGGGGGTGGCAATTAGACGTGCCTCGACTTCCGACAACCCAATTGCCCCATGAACGGGATCGTTTATGGTCTTGTAATGGAAACTGTATGCCACCCAGAAGGACTCCCTCTATCTAATGAACTACCAGTTTGGCCTTTCTATAAGCCCTTTGCGTTCCAAAATCCCCCAAGAGCTGTCTATGTCTTCCTTTGTAAAGTACTCTTTCCCACGGCTGAGAAGTTGTTCCACAATGTTGTCCTGGCTGACGCCCCCCGGCAAATGAGCAATGTGTTTCAAGTAGTGAATTGAGGCCGCCAGTTCAAGCCAGTCGGCAGTTTCCAGATCAGTGGGATTGTCCTCAATGAGCGAACGAACCTTTTTCAGATTGTCTCTACCCACTGCTGACAGTTTGAACTTCGAAGACTCCCTATCATAGGACGATTTGCTGTCAGAATACCGATAGCCAGCCTCAGTCAGGTCTGTGGAGTACGGGCCGAATCGATACCATGAATATCTATAACCCAGATCAATACCAGCAAACTGAGAAAAATAAATAAGCTTCTGCAGTAGTAAACGATCGGAGAACTCTTTTACAGAAAACTCCTTGTCAAGATGCTCGAAAATAACCTTGATGCGGCAAACATTCTTATCCACGCTTCCCCCGAGGAATCAGGTCCGTCCGTTTTTCAAAGTATCGACTTTTCGTTAGCATTACACAATCACATTCTGAATGGTGGAGCAAGAAAAAAATCACCCCGTAGGTTACAAAGAACCCCTCCCTCACAGGGTCCAGATAGTTCGCTCAAGGGCGCGGGCGAGATCTTCCAGAGTTGGGAAGAAAGAAGCAGCGACTTTTTTGCTCGATGATTCGCGCTTGATCGGCTGGGTAAGGCACCACCCATCAATCGTAATTTCCGGTGTTTTGACATCCTTCTCGGCCTCAGTTATTCGGGCCAGAATGCCGCGATCCTGAACAAACCGACGCACGAAATTCCTGGCTTCGAGTTGTCGGGGGTCTTTGCTTGAATATGTTACTCCAATTTCCACTCAGCATCTCCCGGATTTCAGTCCATGAATACTTCGCAGGGATGGTGGAATCAACTAAAACTGCATCATATAATATGTAACGTACGATTCACCGCAAAAGTGCCGTCATAGGCGAATAAATAGTGGATTTTTTCGAGATTTTTCTGCCGGGGGACAGGGAGCAGTCAGTTTCTTGAAAAATCCTACCGTTCCCGAAACTGCACCATTGTTTCGCCGAATAGCCGACTTGCGTAGTCACCCCGGAAACGATTAGCCTTCACACCCCGATCGTAGTAGCTTCGCGCCAGGTCAAGGAGATCACGATCCCGGGATGCCAGGGCCATCATCTGGATAAATCGTCCGCACTGCATCTGGATGTAGAAATCTGTCGGGTACAACTTGGCCAGATGAGTGAAAAGGCGCTGAGCATCTTCCGCCATGCCCCGCCGCGAGAGCAGGTCACACATCAGAAGGCCACCCGATTTTGAATCGGGATATATATCATGGAAACGACTGGCCAACACAAAAGCGCTGTCAAACTGCTCTGAGTTATAGTAGGCAATTGCTTGTTCGTAAAAGGAGGGTTGATAAATGCCGGCTTGCCGATTGGAGAAGACACTGCTGATGTTGAAAAGCCTTACCCGATAGTCTCGAATATACCAGGTAGCGACAGCCGGTAGTCCTTCCAGCTCAGGGTAGGATTTGAGAGCCTCGGTAAGATTGTCATCATCAAGAGCCAGATGGGTGACAGGTTGGCGATCGAACAGGGTTGAATCCAGCCAGGCT
>DAOWIM010000050.1 GCA_030640905.1 bacterium | reverse complement strand
GTTCTTTTTTGGTCTGTTCGTATTGAGCAGTGTCAACCGAACTGCCCAGCTTGCGGATTGCCACGGTTGCGATAACGCCTGCCAGCACGATTACAATGACTAGCTCCACCAGCGTGAATCCGAGATTGCATGAGTAAAGCTTCCTCATGGGCAGGCTCCTGTGGTTACGTCGAATATGGAACCATCAGAGAAAGTGACGGTGAAAGTGAGATTGTCCATGTCGGCATCAGCTCCACCGGTTGGGCTGCCTTTGAAAAAATCAAAATCGATTTTGATTCGCTGCCCATCAATGATGAGCTGTGGGCTGCTGAACGTGATAAGTTCTCCGGATCCCGCTTTGGGATTGACCCGATCAAAGACGATTGTACCGTCCCAAATAATATAGCGGAAGAAAGTGCTCGGTGGCGACCAGGTAAGAGTTGCAGAACTGACGGTAATATCACTGCCGCTGTTATTCTCGATCCAGAAGTAAAATCCGTGGCAGTCGGCGTACAGTGAGTCGGAGCCACTGATGTGGGTAATGCCGGGTGACCAGCCGCCGGTCGTATCGTACCAAACATTGGCAGCCAGTGCATACTCGCTGTAGAGCTCTGAATTTGGAATTACTGAAACGAATCGTTTGATCGTGTCATCGGTTGGCTGATAGATAATTTCGATATCGTGGTTGCCAATCGGTATTGAATCGAACCCGAAATATCCGCCTAAATCTGGGATAGTCATTTTCGTGATACTTGCTCCGGCGCCATTGGGGATTGTCAGCCGCACGGAGATCGAATCTTTGTAAACCGATCCCGGCGGGCTGCCATCGGCATCGAGGATTATTCCGGCTACTTGATTAACCAACAACTCCGAGGCAGAACCGGCTGTCTTGCGGACGATGTTTGAGCCGGA
Source organism: bacterium (assembly GCA_030640905.1). Classification (GTDB taxonomy): domain Bacteria; phylum Zixibacteria; class MSB-5A5; order GN15; family FEB-12; genus DAOUUR01. Next base: position 1,651 of record DAOWIM010000050.1, on the reverse strand, counting down.
GCCGGTTGATGTTATTTCCACGCCACCGGCGTATGTGTAGTCAGTGCCCCAGGCATCTTTCTTGAAGTCGTCTGTAATTTGAGTAAAACGGTTAGCAATGTATGGCCCGTTCCAGGTGGTGTATCCGCCCGGGTTGGAATAGAGGGCGTCGAGATTGGCCGGCATCGCTCCGATATCCCCGACATACCCGAAATCTGAACGCACGCCGTTGTTCTCAAGCTCCGGGTTGCCGACCGTCGCAAATGTAAGTGCGTCAAGCTCCTGCTTTGTCTCCTCGACTTTTGCCGTTTCAAAGATATGCGAGCCGGACTGAAGAGCCACCGTTGCCAGAATACCCGCAATGACAATGACTATCACCACTTCAACAAGAGTGAAACCTCGCTCGTTGCCGAACCAATATGGCATGGTATTTCTAGTTGCCTGTGGTCCGGTCATGGTCCGTAGCTCACTTCCACCCATACTTGGGTGCAATATGCCGGGAAGCTGCTGTTCTGACCCTTGAGTGCGATTCCTGCTTCCAGCGCAATGATCTCCGTCCAGGTCCAGGCAGCGCTGGTGTTGGGATTGGTTGTCCATTGCTGGCTATAGTCGGCGTATGAACTAGTGAGTGCCTGTGCGGTTCCATTGTACTCGGTGCTACCCATGTAGAGAGTCGGCTTGACATCGCCCTGGGTATGCGCTTTTCGTGCGCGACAGTAAACAGTGACGCTCGTTATAGTGCAACTGGTATCAGTCGGATCATCGAAGGTGTAGGTGTCGGTAGCATAGGAATTGGTTGCGCGGACAATCCGAGTAGCATCGTCATCTGCAGTTGCTTCATCAACGCACTGCCAGTTAGAGGCGCAACCGTCGGTTGCCAGGCCGGCCAGTGTTCCAGCTCCATTGGGGCGAAAGACCACAGTTCCCGAACACCCACCACCGCCAAAATGAGCCGATGCAAATTTGAAATTGCGGTTGCTTTTGTGGCGGGGGAGGATTGTCAGGTAGCGGTGAAGGGTATCAACATCTGGCGTATAGATTATGTTAACAGCGTGCTGTCCGGACGGCAATGAGTCGAGCGCAAATGCTCCCGTCGAGTCGGGGTGATATGTCTTTGTGACCGTACTGCCGGAACCATTCGGAACCGTGATCTTGATATCGACCGAATCATCGTATGTCGTGCCGGGTAGCGAGTCGTTAATATCTTTGATCGTTCCGTTGAAAGTGTTGAGGAGATAATCCGAAGTTGCGTCGGCGATCTTCCGGGTGATCGTGCTGCCGCTACCGGTCGATGTTATCGTGATGCCACCGGCGTAGGTGTAGTCGGTGCCCCACTCGTCTTTCTTGAAACCGTCGGTGTCCTGACTGAATCCGGTTTCGATATACGGTCCATTCCATGTTGTGTACGATCCGGGATTTTGATATAGCGCCTGGAGATTTGGCGGGAAAGCGCCAATGTCACCGACGTAACCAAAATCGGACCGGGTCCCGTTGCTGGTGAGTTCCGAGTTGCCGACAATAGCGTCGGCCAGCATCTCCATCTCGCGTTCGGTTTTGATCTGGCGCGCATCCTGTACCATCGTAGTCATTGATTGCATCGCCACCGCCGTGAGAATGCCGACGATGATGATAATCACCGTCAGCTCGATCAGTCCGAAACCTCTGTTGTTGG
>DAOWIM010000221.1 GCA_030640905.1 bacterium | reverse complement strand
TCGTGTTGCTGGTCGATGCGTCGTCATCCAGTCAGTTTGGCACGCGTGAACGTTTCAAGAGCGATACCGCCGCCGAACTTTGTGCCCTGCTTGCTTTCTCTGCGATCAAGAACAACGACAAAGTCGGCTTGATCATTTTCACGGATCGGATCGAGAAATTCGTTCCGCCCAAGAAAGGTCGAGCCCATGTCCTGAGGTTGATCCGGGAAGTTCTCTACTTCAAACCGGAAGGCGTTGGCACCGATATCAGCGGAGCGCTGGAGTATTTCAACAAAGTGATCAAGCGTCGTTCGGTAGTCTTCCTGGTTTCCGATTTCCTTTCGGAAGGTTACTACAAGCCGTTGCAGATCGCCAACAACAAGCATGACATTATCGCTATGAAAATCACCGATCCCCGTGAGGAGACTTTTGATAATGTTGGGCTGCTCGAACTGGAAGATGCCGAGACCGGAGAAGTGTATGTCATCGATACATCGTCTCGACAATTCCGTCGTGAGTTTGCAGCCCGTGTCGATGAAGATGTGCGCGATCTTAAACGTGGGTTCCAGTTGATTGATGTTGACTTCATCAACATTCATACCGACCAGTCATATATCCTGCCGCTGATAAATTTCTTCAAGATGAGAGAAAGGCGCTTATGATGTTGCGCTGTCGCTATAGAACATCAGCCCTCGTTGCGGCTGTCATGCTGGCCTTGATGCTGGTGGGTGCAATCGGTTGTTCATCCGGTGGCTCTAACGAGGTGGAGTTGGTAGAGGTGCGCAAGCAACTGGCCGGCGAACTGGTCGATAGTCGGTTCTATGATGCGGCTATCGAAGAATACAAAAAGATTCTCGCCGCACCGGCGCTTGAACCTTCCACGCGTGGCAATGTCAACTACCTGATCGCCCGAATCTATTTTGACGACCTACAGGATTTTCAGCAAGCTGCGGCATATTATGTGCGGGCGCGTGCTCTCGATCCGCAGGCATCGTATGTGACCGAGGCCTCAAGGAATCTGGTGGCCTGTCTTGAAAAGCTGGGACGGACGGCTGACGCCAAGAGACAGCTTGATGCCGCAACCGATATCGATTACACACCACCTGAAAAGGGTGATGTGCAGGTGGCGAGAGTAGCGGGGGAACCGATCTGGCTTTCGGAGATTGATCGGCAGATTCAATTACTTCCAGCGGAGTATCAAAAAGAATTCGTGGGACGGCAAGCTAAGATCGAATTTGTGCGCAATTATGTCGGTGCCGAATTGATTTACCGTGCGGCCGTCCGGGAAGGGTATGAAAACAGCCCCGATATCGCCAGGCAACATCGCCAGTTGCTCAAGAAGCTTGTTGTCGATCAGTACGTGACCGACAAGGTGATGCCGAAGGTCAATATCGACACACTCGACATCCGCAACTATTACCTCGCTCATCAGAATGATCGATACAACGGCGCGCCGTTCGACTCGGTGCAGGCGAGAGTTTTTCTCGACTATCAAAATGAAAAGGCAGAGGCAGCGTTTGGTGAGTATATAAACGAACTGGCCAAAGTAGAGAAGGTCGAGTTTTTCGAGGAGAACGTCAGATAGATTTGATATCCATCCGAATTATGCTACGCTTTGTTCTACATACGATTCTACTCCTGTTGGTGATGGCACCAGTCTCAGTCATCGCGCAGGAGAGTGTGGATACCGTTTCCAATCTTCCGGGGATCGAGATTGAGACATCGGTTGACAAGGCCGAAATCTATGTTGGTGATCTCCTCAACTACAGTGTCGTTATTACTTATGATTCGACATACGAATTGATCCCACCGCCACTGGGAGCTAATCTCGGCGCCTTTGATGTCAAAGATTACCAGACTGATCTCATGTCGCGGTTGCCTGACGGGCGACTCCGAAGCACCAATAATTTCGTTCTGTCAACTTTTACAACCGGCGACTACGTTATCCCACCGATTCCGGCGATGTTCAACCTTCCCGATAGCAGTCGGAAAATGCTGCTGTCGGAGGGCGTGCCGATAAAGGTTCTTTCGTTGCTGGCTGAGTCGGGTGATTCGCTTGACGTTTATCCGCTGAAAGACCCGTTTGAGTTCAAACGCGACTACACGATGTACTATCTCTGGGGCGGCGCTGGACTGCTGGCGCTGATTGCAGTCGCTCTCTGGCTGTGGGCACGATATCGCCGCCGGCAAGATGTTAGTGAGCCGGTTGATAGACGACCGCCGTGGGAGATAGCATTTGAACGCCTCGCTTTCCTGCAGGAGAAGAACCTGCCCGCTCAGGCTGAGTTTAAGGCGTACTACATTGAGTTGACCGAGATTGCTCGCTTCTATCTGGGGCGGATGTATCAAAGCAACGTCCTTGACATGACCACCGAGGAGTTCTTGTCTGACTTTACAACCCGCGAATTGCCGACCAATCTTTTTGAGGCGATGTCAGGTTTCCTTCGTCACGCCGATCTTGTCAAGTTTGCAAAGATGACGCCGGAGTTGCAGCGAGTCGAGTCGGACCTTACTTTCGTGCATGATCTGGTGGCGGCGGTTCGTGCTGAGTTCGATCGTCGCAACGCTGAAGCACAAACTGGCGTTGTCCGCTCCGAGAGTGTTGCGGGAGGAGGGGCATGAGCAATATCGAATTCGGCGGTCTCTCTTTTAGTCTCTTTGAGATAATCGACACGACGATCCCACCGATAGCGATCTTTGTCGTTGGATTGATTCTGATCGCCGGGATGATATACTATCATCTTCGCCGCAAGAGGTTCAAGTCGGCCACCATCAAGTACTCCGACATTCGCATTGTTCGACGAGCCGCACGCACCAGCCGCCAGCGTTTCCGCCCTCTCTTGACAGTGTTACGTTTGTTGGCGGTCGCGGTGCTGGTGGTCGCTTTTGCTCGGCCTCGGTTGGGGACGGAGTATCAGGAAGTGACCTCCGAGGGGGTGGACATCATGCTGGCGCTCGATGTTTCCTCTTCGATGCAGGCTGAAGATTTCAAACCACACAACCGTCTTTATGTGGCCAAAGAAGAGATCAAGAAGTTTATCAATCGCCGTGTGAACGACCGTATCGGCCTGGTCGTCTTTGCCCGCTACTCCTACACTCAGTGCCCGTTGACTACCGACTACGGCGTCCTATTGAATTTTGTCGATCAGGTTAATTTCGGTGTCGTTGAGGATGGAACGGCTATCGGCATGGCCGTTGCAAATGGTATCAATCGTTTGCGTGAGTCGGTTGCCGAATCGAAAATCATGATTCTGCTCACCGATGGCGACAACAATGCCGGTGAGATAGATCCGATTACCGCCGCCAATCTCGCCAAGGCGACCGACATCAAGATATACACAATCGGTGCCGGCAAACCGGGCAATGCCCTCTACCCATACAATGATCCACTGTTCGGTAAGCGTTACGTGTATCAGCCGACCCGTATCGATGAAGAGACTCTCAAGAAGATGGCTGAGATTACCGACGCCAAGTACTTCCGCGCCCGTTCCGGTGAAGAGTTGGAGAGTATCTATACGATGATTGACGAGCTGGAAAAGACTGAGATTGAGGTCGCTTCACATATCCAATATCAGGAACTGTTTCACTTTTTTGTATATGCCGGGTTGCTGCTCTTGGTCCTTGAGATGATTCTGGGCGGTACATACTTCAGGAAGTTGCCTTAAAGGATATAAGCGATGCGTTTTGCCGAACCATTCAATTTTGTTGTTCTTGCCGGGGTGATCCTCCTCGGTCTGTTTCTATTCTGGATGTTGTCCCGAAAGAAACAGATGTTGGCGCGTTTTGGCGACTTACCGTTGCTCATGAAAACGTCTCCCTATATATCGTTTGTGAGACAGCGCACCAAGATTCTTCTGGTTCTTGTTGGCCTGTCGTTCATCACCGTAGCGTTGGCCCGCCTTCAGTTTGGTACTCATCTTGAAGTACTGCGTCGGGAGGGGATTGATATTGTCGTGGCGGTTGATGTTTCCGCTTCGATGCTGGCCCGCGACATGAAACCGAATCGTCTGGAAAAAGCCAAGCAGGAGATCAGGGGGATCATTGATCGTCTCAAGGGTGACCGTATTGGACTGGTCGCTTTTGCCGGGGAGGCATTTATCCAGTGTCCGCTCACGCTGGATTACTCGGCGGCGGAGTTCCTGCTGAAGGCGATGAACACCAACTCTGTCAGTGTTCAGGGGACAGCGTTGCCTTCGGCAATCGAGATGGCGACCTCTGCCTTTAACGAACAGGAGCGAAAACACAAGGTGCTGCTGTTGCTGACCGATGGTGAGGATCACGAAGGTGGTGCTGTGGAGATGGCCGAGGAAGCCCGCAAGGCCGGTGTCAGGATTTACACGGTCGGAATAGGCAGCCCGACAGGGGAACCAATTCCGGTCCTTGATCGTAATGGAGAACAGGTCGGTTTCAAGAAGGATCGTGACGGCGAAGTAATTGTATCAAAACTTGACGACATGACACTGCAGAAGATAGCTTTAGCTACCGGTGGCAAGTTCTATCGCGCTTCCGCCGGAGAGATTGAACTGGATAAGATATTTGACGAAATAAACAGTATGGAAAAGAAAGAGCTCGAAGGTACGCTGGTAACCCGTTTTGATGATCGTTACCAGTGGCCGCTTCTTCTGGCGATACTATTGATTGCCGGCGAGTTCTTTGTCTCCGAACGCAAGAAACCGGTTCGAGGTGCGAACGATGTGTAGATTTCTCTTGATAGTGATTTGCCTGATGGCAGCGACGTCGGTCTATGGAGAGGACTACATCGATCTGGTCGAGAAAGGCAACGAAGCGTTCAAGCAGAGTGACTATAAGACGGCTCTTGATTTTTACCACTCTGCCGAGATTGATCTGCCTGAGTCACCCGAGCTTGATTACAATATTGGCAGCGCCCTATCGAAAGATGAGGGATATGAGCAGGCTGTCGAGAAATTGACCAGAGCGCTCAATACTACCGACATCGGGCTGGAGGCATCGGTGCACTATAATCTCGGCAACACGCATTACTGGATGGGCGATTACCAGAAGGCGATCACCAGTTACGAGAACAGCTTGCGGATCAATCCCGACGACATGGACGCCAAGTATAATCTTGAACTGGCCAGAAGAATGCTCAAAGAAAACATGGACAAAGAATGTAAGCAACCACAGGACCAGCAACAGCAACAGCAGGAACAACAAGAGCAACAGCAACAGGATCAAAACGAGGACCAGCAGCAGGAGCAAGAACAACAACAGCAGCAGGACGAGCAGCAACAACAAGAACAGGACGAGCAGCAACAACAAGAACAGGATAAACAACAGCAACAACCCGATCAACTGGACGAAAAAGAGATTTCACGAGAGGATGCCGAGCGGATCCTCAATGCTCTCCGCGACGATGAGGAAGATGTGCAGAAGAAGATCAAGCGGAAGGTGAAGGCCAAACCATACACGGGAAAGGACTGGTAGGCTTACTTTGTTGCATCGTCTGACCATAGCAGGTGTTTTTCTCACGCTGATGACGCTGGCAGTTGGCTCCTTTGCCACTGGCGATGATGGTGCGATTTCGGTGCATGTCTTGATTGATCGCGACACCATCGGAATTGACGAGCAGGCTGTGCTGCAGGTTCAGGTCTCAGGCAGCGTTCAGGACCTTCCCGAACCTCGGATGCCTACCCTGCCGAAATTCGAGGTATTCTCGCAGGGACATTCAAGCAATATCAGTATTACAAATGGCGTGGTGACATCGTCAATCACCTATCGCTTTGTCCTGATGCCCAAGAAAGCCGGGACATATCCAATCGGCCCTATTGCCGTCGTGTATAAGAACAAACGTTACAAAGGTAATAACATTTCTTTGACTGTCATTGATCAATCCACGTCGGCTTCTCACATCCTTGAAGAACGCGCCAAGGATGGCAAGGGAGAG
>DAOWIM010000065.1 GCA_030640905.1 bacterium | reverse complement strand
GTGCGACCGTTGATAGACGAGGACCTCATTGAGCGGACCTGCCGGGCGGCTTTCGCAAGCGGTGCGGCGGTCCCCGTGATTCCCGTGGGGGCCACCCTCAAGGAAGTCCCGCAGGGGGGCGCGAAAGGCGCCTCGGATACCGGATGGATTGCCCGGACGGTCCCCCGCGAGAACCTGTACGAAGCACAGACGCCACAGGTCTTTCAGTACGATCTGATTATCGATGCCTACCGCGAATTGGAGGCCGATGATTCGGCGGGGTACACCGATGATGCCTCGGTGATTGAAAAGAAAGGATTCAAAGTGAAGGTGGTCGAGACATCATCGCCCAATATTAAAGTCACCACGCGGGACGACCTTCTTCTGGTTGAAGCTCTATTACGGAAGGAGCATCATGATTAAATTGAGAGTCGGGCACGGGTTTGACGTGCATCGATTGGTCGAGGGGCGAGAACTCATCCTGGGGGCGGTTTCGATCCCGTTTGAGAAGGGGCTTGATGGACACAGCGATGCCGATGTCCTGCTCCATGCCATCATGGACGCCCTGCTCGGTGCGGCTGGTCTTCCTGACATCGGGCAGCATTTCCCGCCGGATGATGACAGATTCAAAGGTGCCGATTCCGCCGATCTGTTGGCTGAGGTGTATCGGTTAATCGGGTCGGCTGGATTTGGGAAGGTGATCAATATTGACGCTACGATCATGGCTGAGCGACCAAAAATGAACGACTACATTCCAGACATGATCGAGGGGATAGCATTGATTCTCAATGTCAACGAAGCGGCGGTTAGTATCAAAGCGACCACTGCCGAAAAACTCGGTTTTGTGGGGCGAGAGGAGGGGATTGCCGCCTCGGCGGTTTGTCTGATATCCGGCGATGAGTGACACCCTGAACCTGATCAACCAGTATCTCGACACCCTGTTTGCATATGGACCGTTCTGGGTCTATCTGGTCATATTCTTAGCCTGTCTGATCGAGAATCTCTTTCCGCCATTTCCCGGCGATACTTTTATCCTCGCCGGCGGTGGTCTGGTAGCGATGGAACGGCTAAACTTAATGGCCACTATTGCGGTTGTAATTGTTGGGGGGATGATCTCGGTGATGATACTCTATCACTTTGGTAGAACACGCGGACGGAGCTATTTCCTAAAGAAAGACTTTAAGTTCCTTCCCGCTGCGGATATACTCAAGGTGGAGAGTAAGTTTGCCCGGTGGGGTGCACTGATCCTGATATTCTCCCGCTTCGTGGTCGGTATACGGGCCGGTCTGGCGGTTATTGCCGGTATCGGGCAGTACCGTCCGGAGAAGATGTTGCTATTTTCCGCCATATCGTATGTTTTGTTCACCGGTCTTGTGATGTATATTGCCGTCAAGCTGGTTGAGAATTACGAGCGGATAGAACAATTGTTCCGTACGTACAACACGATTGCCTGGCCGATAGTAATAGCAGTGGTGTTGCTGTATGTTATCGCTGGAATTGTAAAGCAAAGAAAGCAGACTTGAATGAAGATATTATTGCTGGCAGGTGGTGATTCCAGCGAGCGCGAAGTTTCTCTGGCGTCGGGGCTGGCGATCTATGAGTCACTCAAGCGGCAGGAACACACCGTCTTTGCAATCGACCCTCTCAGCGGGAAATCGCTGCTGGGCAGCGACGGTTCTTTTCTGACCGATTCTCCGAACAACAACGGAAGGACAGCAGCTACCGTCAAGACCGACACCCGGGCGCTCACCAATGCGATAACGTCTCCCGGTTTCAAAGATGTCGAAGTTGTGTTCATTGCTCTGCACGGAGGCAGCGGTGAAAACGGCTCGATCCAGTGTCTGTTGGAATTGGCCGGAAAGAAATTCACCGGGTCCAATATGACGGCCTCAGCCATCGCCATGAACAAGGCAGTGACGAAGCGTCTCTTTGCCAGTGAGGATATTCTGACGCCGAAGTGGAAGCTGTACCGGATGCTTCCCGATGCTGACACTCATGCGATTGGTCACGACACATCGGAGAATTTTGAATTCCCGGTAATTGTCAAGCCAAACGACAGCGGTTCAACAGTCGGTCTGACCAAAGCCAAGGATTACAACGAACTTCGCCCGGCCCTGATCAAAGCGGCTGAGGAGTCGCCCAACATTCTTGTTGAGGAGTTTATCGATGGGCGCGAACTGACGGTGGCCGTTCTTGATGGCCAACCTCTGCCGGTAGTCGAGATTATTCCCACCAACGAGTTGTACGACTACGAAGCCAAGTACACCAGAGGCAAGTCACGTTACGTTGCCCCGGCCGAGATAGATCCGGCAATCGCCGCGGGGATGTCCTCGGCGGCTGTGACGGCGACCGCAGTGATCGGAGCGACCGGTTTGGTTCGTGTTGATTTCATTATGGATAAGAAAGAGCGATGCTACTGCCTAGAACTGAATACGCTGCCGGGCATGACTAAGCTTTCGCTGGCACCGATGGCCGCCGGGGCGACCGGAATTGATTTTGATGAATTGATTGATCGCATGATCAAATCTTCTCTTGAGGGTCGGTAGTCCGCTTATGGAACTACTACGTCCCCGCGCTGTCATCTTCGATCTTGGCTCGACACTTATAGAGTACGAAACTGTTCCCTGGGACGAACTGAACAGAATATGTGTCGCCAATGCCTACCGGTACATGACCGGCGAGGGATATTCCGTACCAGCCGAAGAGGAGTTTGCTCGGGGGTTCGATACGATCCGAGAGCGATACCGCCGGGTGGCACTCGACTCGCTAGTGGAGTGGAGTGTCCCTGTTGTCGCCCGTGAGTTGTTCAAGAAGTTCGGAGTAGAGGCTGGCGACGGGCTGGTTGATCGTTTTTTCGATGCCTACTACGCTCCAGTGGCCGAACGAATATATGTTTATGACGATGTGCTTGACACGCTGAATCTCATTGGCTCACGAATAGGCAAGATGGGCCTCATCTCCAACACCATTTTTCCGGAAAGGGCTCACCGGGACGAGTTGAGCCGCTTTGGTATTGAGCCGTATCTTGATTTCGCGATCTTCTCCTCGACGTTCCGGCTCCGCAAACCGCACCCGGATATTTTCTACAAGGCTGCTAACCTTGCCGGACTTGCCCCGGCTGAATGCGTCTATGTAGGTGATCGCTATATCGAAGACGTTACCGGTCCAGTCGGGATAGGCATGACTCCGATTCTCAAGATCGTTGAAGGCCGCGAATATCCAGCCGACATGCCCGCTTCGGTTCGTAAAATATCTACGCTCGCCGAGCTGGCCGATCATCTCGACATTTGAGTAGCGACCGGTGTGGAATTTTCGTATATTTTGAATCTGTAGTGATGAGTTGTTGATAACCCTATGATATTAGACAGGAGCAACCGTGGACAAGACTGAACTCCTCCTGAAAGAGGTTACCGAGGCCAATGGAATCTCGGGTTACGAAGACGAAGTGCGCAACATCATGACGCGCGAGCTGGAACCGATTTCTGATTCAGTTGAGTATGACAAGATGGGTTCGGTACTGGGCTGCAAGAAGGGCAGCGCTGATCGACCCCGTGTCCTCATTTTGGGGCACCTCGATGAGATCGGATTCATGGTCAAGGAGATCACCAAGGAAGGGTACATTAAGTTTCTGCCGGTGGGTGGATGGTGGGGGCATGTCGCTCTCGGCCAGCGGATGCGGATTATGACATCGAAAGGACCGGTGCTTGGAGTGACCGGAGCAGCACCGCCGCATTTACTGCTTCCCAAAGACCGGGAAAAAGTTCTGGAAATCAAAGACATGTTTATTGATGTCGGTACGCAGGAAAAGTTCGATGTCGTCAAGAAACTTGGCGTGCGTCTGGGCGATCCGATTGTACCGGACAGCCAGTTTACAATTATGGGCAACAAGAAAATGTACATGGGCAAGGCTTTTGACAACCGGGTTTCCTGTGCGATTGCCATTGACGTACTCCGAAAGCTGGGTCGAATCAAACATGCCAGTACCGTCTATGCCGGAGCATCGGTGCAGGAAGAGGTCGGTCTTCGCGGTGCTGCTACAGTCGCCCACATGGTTGAACCTGATGTATGTATCGCCGTAGATACCGGTGTGGCGCAGGATGTACCACCGGCTGGTTTCAGTAAGGCTGAGAAGCTTGGTTCCGGACCGGCGATCCTGTTTTATGATGCGTCGATGATTCCGAATCTTAAGCTAAGAGACCTCGTCCTCAAAACCGCCGAGGCCAAGAAGATACCCTACCATATGACTTATATGGAACGAGGTGGCACCGATGCTGGCCGTATCCATATTAGTCGGATTGGGGTTCCTTCAATCGTCATTGGCCCACCGGTACGCTATATCCACAGCCATAACGGAATTCTCAATCGTGCCGATTATGACAATACGGTCAAGTTGATCACTGAACTGGTGAAGAAGCTTGATGCAAAAACGGTGAAATCGCTTACTAAGGCATAGGGTAACAATGGCGCTGAAATTTAAAAATAGTTTTACACGGGTCAAAGAAGAGTTCAAGCCGATCCAGCCGGACAAAGTGCAGATGTATACCTGCGGTCCGACTGTCTATAACTATGCGCATATCGGCAATTTCCGCGCCTACATATTTGAAGACCTGCTCCGGCGTTATCTTCAGTATAAGGGCTATGCTGTTACGCAGGTGATGAATCTGACTGATATCGACGATAAGACAATCCGCGATTCCCGGGATCAGGGACTGGCCCTGAAAGATTTTACGGCTCGGTATATCAAGGCGTTTTTCGACGACATCGATACCCTCGGAATAGAACGAGCCGAGCAATACCCGGCTGCGACCGACCACATTCCTGAGATGGTGGCT
>DAOWIM010000103.1 GCA_030640905.1 bacterium | reverse complement strand
GGTTGGCCCGAATTCCAATCTCGAATTCCTTGTCCGAAGTTAAATACCCGTTGATGAAGAGCCCGTCGCGGGGTACAACCTCAAGATGATAAACGTAGTCGGCGTTGCTTAGTTTTGTTCCGGTTGAGAGAAACATGTCGATCGAACCGGTGACTTTCTTGCCGAGCGGACGATATGATGTCGAGAAGCGCATTTCTGTTTCGGTCTGGTCGCCATCAAGTCGGCCTCGATTGAGATTTGAGAACACCGCTCCCCATGTGAACGGACCGCCACCTTGTTCGATAAAACCTATGTTCCAGAAATGACGCTTGTGGTAGATGCCGGGACCTTCCTTGAAGTGACGGTATGACCCACCAAGGAAAAACGGCCCGCCGACAGGTATCCCCGTAGCGACTACCAACTCTTTGAACGCCGTACCACCGTCGTTGTCAAGATTTCGATACGCCACCGCCAGTGACCGTCGAGTAAACACACTTCCCCAACTTTTGGCAATGTTATCATCGGTATAGTCGATCATCAGTCTGAACCCCGAAGCGCTGAACCTGCCTAACCCGGCTGGATTGACCCACGCAGCCTCCGGACCAAATACTGATGCAGCCGGCTGGTAATAAAAAACGCCGGATGGAATCGGCACTCGCTCGGCCTGAACTGTCGCCACGGCAATCAATCCAGCGATCACCAGAACAATCAAGCCGCCTGTTCCTATGAGTCTGTTAGTCTTCATCAGCACCTCGTACATAGATATTGCCACTGCCCCGAATGGCCCCTCTGACCAGTGAGCTGCCATCCCCTGAAGTCAGATTGAGACGATTATCCAACACCAGATCTGCCGTGAACGGAATATTGAGAACCTCAATCTTGCTATCCTCTTCGACCGAAAGTGAGAAACTGGTCGAGACATCCCGAGGCACAGTCAGCTCGATGTCCTCGTAACGATTGTTGACAATTAGCTGCCCATCGCTTATCCGGCTCAGATTAACCACAACCGGTTCGGAAAGTCCTCTGATGAAACTCCGCCCGCCCATCAGTGCAAAGTTGTCAACCTCCACCCGACCATAGCTGCAGCGCAGGTTCAGAGTGCCGACGATGCCATCGATCCGTATGTCACCACCCTCGTTCTCAAACTTAGCTTGCCCATCCTCGCTGTTAATATCGAAAGCAACCAGTGTCGCATTGCTTGTCTGCACCGAGATGTCGCCGGTGGCATTCTCCAGCGAAACACGTCGGTTGGCAGTTTCAATCTCCACCTCGCCCTGCACGTCACTAACTTCGATCCTCCCCAACGAGGAAGACACCACGAATCCGCTGAAAGGACCCCGAGCATCAATATCAAACGCCGGAGCCTCAATCTCGACAAAGCACGATTCGGGTACAGCAATTTCGATCTCTAACAAGGCCGCCTCGTTCAGACTCCATGGCGGCGGGTTCGGCGCACGCAGTTCCAATCGAACGCCCTCTGATATGTCGCCGAGCGTAACGGAGGTCAGGTCGATATAATCTATCGCTCGGGATCGGGATGACGTCCTGGCCCGCTTGAAATAGCTGACAACGACTTTCGACTCTGTCGTGGTCATAATGTTCAGATAGCCTTTCAGCGACTCCACCGATCTGATCTGTATTTTTCGACCCTTGTCCAACTTGAGACTCATCAACAACTCAGAGGTAGAATACAGGCCCTTCGCCTCTTCATAAATCTCCTGCGCCATCACACTTCCGGCCATGTGTACGCCAAAACAGAAGCAGAAGAGCAGTACGAGCTTTCTTAACATCAATTATCCTTCCGATAAATCATAAACCTGCCTCATAATGACCGATCCGGCGACCGCCGCGTTGAGCGACTCGACATTCCGTGAATGCGCGATGCGCACCCGGTGGTCTGCCTGATCGAGTATCCGGCGCGACAGCCCGCGCGCCTCGGAGCCAACCGCCAGCATCAGTCGATCCTCCGGCCTGCACAGCGGTCGGATACTACCAATATCTTTGCCAGCCGCATCGGCAGCCATCACGGTCACCTTTTCCTTCTGTAAACGCCCGATAAGCCCTCTCTTCTCGCCAATGGCCACATCCAGCCCAAACAAAGCTCCGGCTGACGATCTGACGACTTTCAGCGAAAATGGATCGACACAGTTCTTTATCAATATTATCAACTCAAACCCGAAAGCCAGAGCCGATCTGAGCAGCGTCCCAAGATTGCCCGGGTCCTGTATCTCCTCACACAGTAGTATTCTACGATGCTTCTGCTCACAAAGTTTGGTCAGGTCAGTTTCGGGTTGGGGAAAAACCGCCACCAGACCCTGAGGAGTCTCGGTGCCCGAGATAGTGTTTATGAATCGGGCCGGTAATGCCTCCACCGGTACTTTCATCCGCCCGAACTCAGCAACGAGCTTCAGGCCGCGAGGACTGAGCATCGACTCATTCCAATAGACAATCTCAGGCCGCGCCCGAAACCGCACCGCCTCCTCAAGCAATCTGACACCCTCGGCGAGGAACTTATTGTCCGCTCTTCGTCCTTTCCGAGTCAGCAGAGATTTTGTATTATTTATTTCGTTCTTTGTTACCGGCACGTTATCCTGACGATATCGGTATTGAGTTCGCTCACAATGAAGTTATCGGTTTCTGTGGTTGGCAAGTGAAAACTATTACAGCGATCATCCTCACGTCCCTGCTCTCGTGCTTTGCAACTGTCCAAAGCGCGGAGGAAATTGTGGTGGGCGGCCTGCACGGTCTCGACCCCTACCAGTCTGGCATTGAGTATAACATCAGCCTGGCTCTTTCCGGCGGTGGCAGCCGCGGACTGACTGTTATTGGTATCCTTCGTGCCTTTGAAGAAAAAGGTATCCGAGTCAGCGCTGTCGCCGGTACATCGATGGGTGGCATTATCGGCGGTCTTTATGCGGCAGGTTACTCTCCGGACCGGTTGGCGTCGGTCGTCCGTAAGATCAACTTTGATGAGATGTTTTCAAATACGCCGGCCCGGAAAACGATGTTCCTCACCCAGCGTCAGGATCGCGACCGTCACCTGCTCTCTGTTCGATTCGATGGTTTCGTACCAGTCATCCCTAAGGCTCTGACCGCGGGTCAAAAACTAACCAACATTCTCACCGACCTGACAACCGGCCCGAGCTACCGTTCCAGCGGTGATTTTGATCGTTTGCCAATCCCATTCCGTACTATCTGTACCGATGTCGCCTCTGGACTCGAAGTGGTGATCGACAACGGTTCGATGGCCGATGCCATGCGAGCCACCATGGCTTTTCCACTGGCTTTCACAGGCGTGGAACGAGACGGTCAACTCCTGATGGATGGCGGGATGGTCGCCCCTGTCCCCGTGACACTGGCCGCCGAGATAGCACCTCCCGGCACTTTTGTGGTAGCGATCAATACCACCAGTCCCCTGCGCCCAAGAGAAGAATTAATCACTCCGGTTGATATTGCCAATCAGGTCACCAGTATAATGACTGCTGACCAGCTAAGAGATCAGCTTGATCGGGCCGATTATGTTATCACCCCCGCACTCGGCGATATTCGATCCTCCGACTTCGAGCATCGCGACAGCCTTATCGAGCTTGGATACGAAATTGGCCTCAAGGAGGCAGACAGCATCATCAGCGCCATTCAGACTCGCAAAGCTCATGTCCACCTGATGATCGACACTGTTCACGTTGACCCCACTCTAAAGCCATACGCCAGCGAGATTATTCCGCTACTGGCAAAGAAGCAGCTGCGACGGGTCGAACTTGTCAGTGTGCTCCAATCAATCGCTATTGCGCACGATCTCTGGGTGCTTACCACCCGGCTCGAACCGATTGCAAACGATTCTACAAATCCATCACCCGACGATTGTGATCTCACCACAGTAACGATCACGCTGTCCGGCTATCCCTGCCTTCCACTGGAGGATGTCAGCTTCTATTTTTCCGGCAATTCAATCTACGATGACCTCACTCTGGCCGAACAATTGGCCACCAGTGATGCGCTTCTGACACCCGCCAATTTACAGCACGGCCTTGACCGAATCCTCAACTTGTACCATATGAACAAGTATAACCTGACCGACATTCGCAATGTCAGGATCGATCCGAATTCCAACACTGTCAGCATTGAAATTGACGAGGCTATTATCACGGCGGTTAATGTTGCCAACGATGGGCGCACGCAGGACTGGTTCATCAAGTCTTACTTTCCGCTTGATGTGGGTGATCCGTACTCCACATCAAGAGCCGCCAG
Organism: bacterium; assembly: GCA_030640905.1. Classification (GTDB taxonomy): domain Bacteria; phylum Zixibacteria; class MSB-5A5; order GN15; family FEB-12; genus DAOUUR01. The sequence continues at coordinate 3,012 of DAOWIM010000103.1, read as the reverse complement.
AGGGATTGCCAACATCTACGGCACTGATCTCTTTGACCGCGTCACTATCGATCTAAAACCTTCCGACAGCGGCGCCCTGGTCACGATAGGTGTGGTCGAGAAAAAATACTCTCAGTTCCGGTTCGGCTGGCATTGGGATGACCAGTATGCCTCCGAAGAGTTTGTGGAGTATCTCGACGACAACGTTTTTGGTGTCGGACTGGAGTATTTGCTCCATGCAAAACTCGGCCCCGATCGCAAGAGTTACTCGCTTGTCTTCAAGACCAATCGCATCGGGTCAACATATCTAACCGCTCAGACCGGTATCTATCATCGACGGCTCGACCGCCAGAGCTACAATCCGGACAGTTCCCCCGGTTCCTTGCGTCGCGAACTGAAAACCGGTTTTGAAATCCGTCTCGGTCAGCAGATTGCCCGCCTGGGAACAGTAACGGCCGGCATCAATCTTGAAGAAGTTAAATACCAGGACCCTCTTACCGGCACCGAATCCGGTTTTGGCCTGAGGATATTCCGTATTGAATCACTGGTGGAAACGTTTGACCGCATCTCGTTCCCCCATTCTGGAAAGAAACATCTGTTTGAGTTGCAGTTTGTTGGCAAGTTCTTAGGCGACGATGTTGAGTTCACAAGATTCTTCTCTTCAATCGAATCGTACTTCCCCCTCATCGGCCCACTCAACTACCACCCTCGGGTCGCTATCGGCATCTCCCGCTCCGGCCTGCCTCCATCGGAGAAGTTTCACATTGGAGGAGCCGAAACGTTTGCCGGATACCACACCGATGAACTCTCCGGTGACAAAACATTCCTGCTGACCAATGAACTTAGAATCAAATTGCCGCTGCGTCTGTACGCAGCCGCGCGGTATGATCTCGGCGATGTTTACGCCAGCACCGATGACATCAAATTGTCCAACCTCCGCCACGGCTTCAGCGCCTGGCTCGCCCTTGATTCTCCTCTCGGTCCAATCAAGTTCGGTTATGGCATCAACGACGATGATCTTGATCGTTTCTATTTCAATGCCGGGCTCGCGTTCTAAAAACCAACACATGTTTTCTTTACTGTTGCCGAAAGACCAAACTAAGCCTATTATGGCGTGAATTGGAGACTCCCGATGTCTGCGCGCAGCAACAGTATCGACCTTAACAAACGAACCATCATCCTTTCGGCGCTAATCGTCCTGACTGCGGCGGTGATAATTGGCAACGCCTGGATATGCGATGACATCTACATCACGCTACGAACCGTTGATAACTTCGTCAACGGCTACGGACTGAGATGGAACATCGGCGAAAGAGTTCAGGGCTTCACTCATCCTCTCTGGCTGGCATTGATCACTCCATTCTATTATGTGACGCGCGAAGGATACTTCACAATTCTGTTTATTTCGCTGGGGTTAACTCTGGCCACTGTAGGCATGGTTTTGTTTCGGATGTCCCGGACTATCATCGCCGCCGTACTGGGTACGGCAATACTGCTACTGTCAAAAGCGTTCGTTGATTATTCATCCTCCGGCCTGGAAACCCCTCTGTCATACTCTCTGGTAGCCTTATTTTACTATGTCTACCTGCGATGGCCGGATGATCGGCGTAAGCTGTTTTTTCTTTCGCTCCTGACGTCGCTGGGTGCCCTCAACCGTCCCGACCTGGTTCTCTTCTTTCTACCGGCGTGGGGCTATCAGATTGTTCGTCACTACAGCATGCGGAATATCGCAACAGTCGTCCTCGGCTTCGTCCCTCTCATCGGCTGGGAGATATTCTCGGTAGCATATTACGGGATGCCGTTTCCGAATACATACTACGCCAAACTGCACACCGGAATAGGAGGACTTGATCTGGCGCGGCAAGGCGTCTCTTACTTTGTCGATTCGATCACCACCGACCCACTGACACTGATAACAATTATTCTGACCTGCCTTATTATTGCTGTCGGTGGTAACTTGCGGCAACGGATGCTGCCAGCCGGGATTGTCCTGAACCTGATCTACGTAATACGAATCGGCGGATGTTTCATGAGCGGTCGATATTTCGCCGTGCCGCTGCTGGCCTCGGTCGTGCTGATTCTGATGCTGGCCGAGAACAAAGTGAAACCGCACTGGCGATCTGTCTTGATCGGACTGCTGGTGGTGACATCACTCGGCAGGTTCGGCATTTATCTGGCTCGAAGCGAAGCAAGCGAAGGGCTTGACGACCCAAGAGGCATCATTGACGAGAAAACGTTCTACTATCAATACACCGGATTGCTAAACGCCTCTCTTGATGATGATTGGCCGGCCCACCGATGGGTCAATGAGGGTCGGGCAGCACGCCGACTGATGATTAAGCACGGTTCTGGTTTGATTTCTAAGGGAGCGATCGGTATGTACGGTTACTTTGCCGGACCCGACTTGCACATTGTCGATCTCCACGCCCTCAACGATCCCCTGCTGGCTCGACTGCCGACAACAAAAGAACGGCAGTGGCGAATCGGACACTTTGATCGCTATCTCCCTCATGGGTATCTCGAAACGATCGATACGGATCGCAATGTCCTGGTCGATTCAAATCTTGCCACTTTCTACGATCATCTGAAACCGCTGGTTCGGGGCGACATATTTGATCTGCAACGCTGGATTGATATCTGGAATGTGAATTCGGGCAAGTACGATTCTCTCATCGCCGAATATGCGCGTCCAATTACCAATGTTTCGTACGGATCGATCAATGTTCCTGTTGAGCAGGGAATCTACTGGCGCTCTCCGGGGCATATCGTTCTATCGTATGCCGGGCTGTCGATAGAGTTTGAAGCTCTGCAGCATGCGACGCAATTGGAAGTGAGCGTCGATCACAACGATGTTTACCGTCTCGAATTCTACCACCAGTCCCAACTGATCGGCCGGACATTTTTCAAACCCAGCGTGCTGGCAAAAGGTGGTATGCGAGTATTGACAGTTGATATCCCACAAGAGGCGGCATCGGGTGGATTCGACATGATAAAAATTCTGCCGGTTGAAGGTGATGACTACTACAGCATCGG
>DAOWIM010000052.1 GCA_030640905.1 bacterium | reverse complement strand
GCGTGATCAGGTTGCTGAGAAAGCGGACTCTTTGTTCGACATTACCGGGTTTGCCCTCGACAATGACGTTATCACCACGGGCCACTATCTTACTGAGAAAACGAGATTCGATAATGCGCAGGAAAACGTGGTTCTGACCAAACAGCAACCGCTGGTCAATTCCCTCCACGCTAAAAGTGCGGACCTTCTTCTCGTCAATTTCCATATTCATAGGCAGCCTATTTATCCTCGACTGACTCTTTCAAGTCCAGACCCAGCTCTTCGAGTTGATCGGCCTCAATCGCTGTTGGCGAACCATCCATCAATGAGATAGCGTTGGCCGTCTTGGGGAAAGCAATGACATCCCGAATGGAATCGGCACCCACCAGTAGTCCCACCAGACGGTCGAGTCCCAGCGCCACACCAGCGTGCGGCGGGGCACCATATTCAAGCGCTCGCAGGAGGAACCCAAACATCCGTTCCGCTCGCTCGTTGTCAATTCCAAGAATCTCAAGTACCTTCTTTTGCAAATCAGGTCGATCTATCCTCTGTCCACCCGAACCAATTTCCCAGCCATTGATAACAAGGTCGTACTGGAGGGCGCGGGCTTTCCGCCACGGATGCTCAAGGTCGGAGCCTGAAAGATCGGATTTGAATCCTTCGTCAATAAGCGGAATATCCTCAAACCTCGGATGCGAAACAATATTATGCATCGCCTGGTATGAGTCAGTCTCAGCGTCGTAGTCAAACATCGGAAAATCGGTCACCCAGAGGAATTTCCATTCTGTCTTGTCGATCAGATCATGCGTCTTTCCCAGGTGCAGTCGCAACCCGCCGAGTATTTCTTCGGTCTTAAGCTTCTTGTCGGAGATGATAAACAGGGCATCGCCCGGCTCGACCTTGGCGGCATCTAACAGGGCATCTTTGACACCGTCGCCGATGAATTTGAGAATCGGAGACTTGTCGCCACCGTCGGCCCGAAGGATATACGCCAGCCCACCGGCACCGAATCCTTTGGCTACCTCGGTCAACTCGTCAACCTGCTTGCGCGACATACTTCCGCCACCCTTGAGGACGATTCCCTTGACGACACCACCGGATGCAACGTTCCCGGCAAAGACCTTAAACTCGCAGTCACGGACCTGCTCGGTCAGATCGACAAGCTCCATCCCAAACCGCAGGTCGGGTTTATCAATCCCCCACCGATTCATCACCTCGGCATAACTGTAGCGCGGGAACGGCGTCTCAATCTCGACCCCCAGCACGTCCCGATACAGATTGGCCATGCAGCCTTCCATTACCGTCCAGACATCTTCGGAAGTCGCGAACGACATCTCAAGGTCGATCTGCGTATGTTCCGGTTGACGGTCGGCGCGAAGGTCTTCATCGCGGAGACAGCGGGCAATCTGGAAATACTTGTCGAATCCGGCAACCATCAGAATCTGTTTGAATAGCTGTGGCGACTGTGGTAACGCGTAGAATTTTCCCGGCTGAACACGACTGGGGACCACATAGTCACGGGCTCCTTCGGGCGTCGAACGGATCAAAAGCGGCGTTTCGATTTCTAAGAATTCCTGACCCGAAAGATAGTTTCGTACGTTGAGCGCGGCCTCATGCCGTACCCGCATTTTCTCCTGCAGCGGATTGCGCCGTAAGTCGAGATACCGGTATTCGAGCCGAAGCGCCACTTTAGCATTGACATCATCGACAATCTCAAACGGTGGTGTTTTTGACTCGGCCAGAATATGGAAGCTCTCGGCCCGGATTTCGATTTCGCCGGTATCCATTTTCGGATTGACTGTCCCCTCCGGCCTCGGCTGCACTGTCCCGACCGCCGCCACCACAAACTCATGGCGCGCTTTCTCAGCTTCGGCCAAGGCGTCGGCGTCGATTGACTGAGGATCGATCATAATTTGCGTTATGCCGTAGCGATCTCGCAGGTCAATAAAGAACAACCCGCCCAGATTGCGGTACGAGTTGACCCAGCCATTGAGAATGATTTTTTGCCCGCAATCGCTGGCACGCAACTGACCACAGGTATGGGAACGCTTAAGTTCTGAAAAAGACGCCATTGATCCTCATTAACTACATGTCATCTATCTATTTATCGGCACCAGCACAACTTGCTTGAAGTGCCATTTAGCCGCCGAAAGTTATGTGATTGGGGTTGATATGTCAAGCGGGCCCAACTGGGCAGGCAGAAGACTAAAATTTTGTGGAATCTGTGGTAATTCGGAAACCGTTTGCGTAGGTAAGACGTTAAAACATGTTGACAAAAACCCAGATTGGCGATATGTTAGTTATAAGTAGAGAAAAGAATGATGTTTTTTTCTTAATTCGACTAAACTGGGGTAAAGATGAAGTCGATAAGTCCAAAAAAGCGCGTTGGAGTTTTTATGGGTCAATGTTCGCAAAAAGACCTGCCTAAGCCCGAATTTACCATTATGGGCTACATCAAGCCCGAGGGAAATCACTGGGCGGCCGTTTGTGTTAATATGTGTTTGGTAGCTCAAGGTAAGACGCACACGGAGGCTTTTGAGAACTTACTAAAATCGGTCACTTCTTATTGTGAGTTTCTAAAGCAAAAATACCCCGATGAGTGGCAGATGAAAATACATCATGAATCACCAGATGAGTTTACGGTAGAGTTTCAGCAGATGTTAGATCAAGTGAAGTCGATCATGAAGTCTATGGGAAAGCAGAAACGCAGAAAGCAAAAGTTAGGTTCCCGGCCACTCCTCGATACGACACCAATTGTGCCGGGGAATGTTTTTGTCCAGTCAATATCCGCCTGTTAAGGTAAAAGACGCTATAAGCATTGCACTCGCTTGGGGTTGGGTGGAAGTAAAGGGTCCCAGGACGAAGGGCGATCACAAATATTTTGAACATCCAGATTTCGATATTCCATTGCAAATTGATACAGGGGCTGGGGATTTTGGCGAAGCCTATATAAGAATGATGATAAAACGCATGGGGATTGACCGCAAGAAGTTCTATGGTGCAACCAAAAGAACAGCCAAGAAAATTGGCATCAAGTACGACCCACCAGTATTAGACTAATTCCTTGTTCTCCCATAACTTCACAATGCCCTCAATCTCCCAAAACCAACCAGTATAATGCCTGCTGCCATTTTGCTGAGCATGGGCCTGTCGTTAGCGAAGTAGAAGGGTCGAAGCATGAACCTGTCACTAACCGCGTGTTCGGTTCGTGCGGTTGATTATGACTTCACGGATTTTCTGCAAGGCGTGACCACGATGAGACACCGCGTTCTTTTCCTCAAGCGTCATCTCCGAAAATCGCTGACCAGTTGGCGGGTAGACAAAAACCGGATCGTAACCAAAACCTTCTCCCCCGGCAATTTCCTCCGCGATCAATCCCTCCACCTCCCCCTCAACCGTCTCGATATCTTCGGCGGTCCAGCAGATCGCCATCACGCAACTGAAACGGGCAGTCCTATTATCCTCCGCAACGCCCCTGAGCTTGACCAGCAATAGCTGGTTGTTGTCGGCGTAGGTGACGTTTTCACCGGCGTAGCGGGATGAATAAACGCCTGGCTCGCCATCGAGGGCATCGACCGCAAGACCGGAATCATCGGCCAGCGACGGTAACCCGGTGAGATCAAAAATAGCTCGCGCTTTGAGGATAGCGTTTTCTTCGAGCGTCGTGCCGGTTTCTTCAACATTGATAAACTCAAGGAAATCATCGCGAGTGAGGACGGTTACCGGCAGATCGTCAAGGAGCGCCTTGATCTCTTTGATCTTGTCGTTGTTATTTGTCGCGAGTACAAGCTGCATGGGCTACGGCAATCCTCAAGATGAGATGTCCCTTTTTAGTTCTTCAAAGAGCTTGGACTGTTCTTGTATCTGCTCAGGCGTAAGGTTCGGCCTTGACCTTATGTCTTGTACAATCTCCTGAACATCAGGGTCTCTGCTGCTAATGGTTTCAAGCGTTCGCTTAGATTCTTCATCCAGAACCTTCATCACGATCTCATGGGAATGCTCGTCGAGAAAGCCGCCTATAGGGGGGAATAGACCAAACTTGGAATCCATTGGTAAGGGCTCAATCCCTATTGGGTATTTCAACAACAGCAACTTGGTAAGGCTGGATACAACCTTTTGCAGGTAATGTTGGTATAGCCGAATGCCCCTCTCGCTCATACGATTGAAATTGGCTTTTGAGAACGCTTGAGCACTATATCCGAATCCCGCCACATGTACATATTTGCTCAGTTTTCTTGTATACAGCTCTTTGAGGGAAGCCTGTAGACCGTGCACTTGGTCAAAGTATTTCATTCTATCTAACTCGAACAGGCGTGGAAGTATAAACGAAGTGAAGAAAGGAGTCTTTTCCTCTGACCGTAACCACGGCTGAATCTCAATGTGTGCTTTGTCCTGTCTATCGAAGAACATGCCCAAGGAACCTAATTCCAGAGTACAGCGAAGAGCGTAAAAAGCATGCCGATAGAAACCAAGCAGCGCAAATTCAAGTGAATTCTCCAATTCGAACACAGATTCGGCATGTGGAAATGTATGCCCACTAGCAAAACTTTCCTTAGTCTGAGGGTATAGTGCGCCGATGCTATCGTAGGCACAGAAATGGTCAGCAATGACCATGCGAACATCCTTATGCGCTTCGAGGTACTGGCATGTCTCATCGTACACACCAATGACCCGGCTGTGATTATTCACCAAGGGCATAAAGTGGTCCCAGTGAATCGTCATTAGTTACATCCTCTTGATAATCCCAGATGCTACCGAGGCAGCAAGAAATCAATACTTACTTATATCCACCCGGGTGATGCGGTCGACGCGGTGGCCCAAAAAGCGTGAGGCAATCTGCGAAAATTTTTCCGGCACATCAGAGACAAAAAACTTCCTCTCCCCCGCCACCGTCGGCGACTGGGAGGAACGAGGATTCAGCAGGTTGCCATCGGTCAGCCGTTGCCGTGCCACCCGCGCGGTCTCTTCGCCACTGTCTATCAGGTTAACCATGTCACCCATCACAATCGAGATAACGTTCTTCAACAACGGATAGTGCGTACAACCGAGAACCAACGTATCGATCTGCACGTCCTTCATTGTCTGCAGGTAATCCTCGGCAATCAGATAAGCCGCCTTTTTGTCGACATACCCCTCCTCGACCAGCGGCACAAAAAGCGGACAGGCCAGTGAAAAAACTTTGATCTCCGGATCGCTCTGGTGGATAATCCGCGCATAGGCATTGGAATTGATCGTTGCCTGCGTACCAATCACCCCCACCCGACCATTCTTCGTTTTTTCAACCGCGGCCCGGGCACCCGGTTCGATCACACCGACCATCTCAACATCGAAATCACCGGCGATCTCATCAAGGGCGACCGATGACGCCGAGTTGCAGGCACAGATAATGAACTTAACTCCCTGTTCCATCATAAAAGCAACATCCTGCCGGGTGAACTCGATAATGATATCTTTGGAACGGGGACCGTACGGTGTACGGCCAACATCGCCAAAATAAACGACGTCCTCGAAGGCGAGAGTCTCAAACAACTGGCTTGCTACCGTCAGCCCACCGACACCGGAATCAAAGACGCCAATGGGCGCTGACGTTTCTGGGCTCTGTTTCTTTTCCATAAGCAACCTGTACTATCCTTCGTATTTAGCCTTGAAGCTCTTAAGGGCCTTGTATATCGCTTCGGCAACAGTTTTCTGATACTTTTTGTTCTTCAGTAATTTTTCTTCCTGAGAGTTAGATATAAAACCGGACTCCACCAGCACCGATGGTGTAAAGACCATGTTGAGTACAAAAAAGCCCGCTTGATCGACCCCGCGGGCCGGTATCTTAAGCGAGCGCCTTAGTTGCCGATCGACCATCAGCGCAAAATCGTACGATTCGGCCTGGAACTCGGTCATAATCATCTCATTGATGATACTCAAAATCGGGTCGTCATCGGTATTGAAGTCGCTCCCCTCGCGGTGCGTCTGCAGAGGGTTTTGCTCGCGAAGATAAACCGAGTTCTCAAGCTGTGCGACGGCGCGGGCTGAATCGTTTTTCGCTTCGGCCAGAAAGAAAACATTCCAGCCCCGGACCTGGCGTTTGGTTGACGAGTTGGCGTGGATTGAGATAAACAGATCAGCCGAGGCGTTGTTGGCGATGTCGGCACGTTGCTGAAGCGAGAGACTCTTGTCGCGGTCACGAGTCATCACAACCTTGAACAGCTTGTCTTTCCGTATCAACCGGGCCAGCTCTTTGGCAATGCTGAGCACCACGTCCTTCTCGCGCGTGCCGCCTCGGCCAACCGCCCCATAGTCACTACCGCCGTGCCCGGCGTCAACGACGATGACATCAACAAGATCATCAGGTCCAATAGTTGGTCCCGTCTCGTTGGTGTCGAGCTGGAAATTAACATCGGCAATCGAGATTTGAATCCTCGGCGGATCATAGACCAGCTTATGGTGCCATTTTTCAACATTGCGGCGAAGACGGATCGACACCTGACCCGACCCTTCGGCCTGATGAGTCTTGAGCCGGTACATGTAACGCTTGTTCACACGGGAACGAATACGAGCGGCGTTGACCTTGCCGTCACGAATCGAGACATTGATCCAGTTGCCTTCGGTGACAAACACTTCGTAGGCCAACGCCTGGGTAAGATGAATATCAATAAGCAGACCGTTAGCTTTTGGCGAGAGACTCAGGTCAACAACATTGAAGTACTCCGAATCTATTCGTATCGACTCGCTGTCACGATTCCAGGTGATCTTCTGTTGAACCACACGATCGAGAAAAGGTAGAAACGTTTCAGCCGGCAAAAAAAGTTGACCGTCCTTAAACTCCGCAGGAAAAGTCAGATTATAGGTCGAGTCGTTGATTCTGAAGAAGGGTGAATTGATTACAAATTCGAACCGGCTGGTATCTTCGACATAGTTGATCCGGTGACCGATCATCTCCCAATC
>DAOWIM010000220.1 GCA_030640905.1 bacterium | reverse complement strand
GATCAAGCGGGTTGCCGGTTAGCTGTAGATCACCCTCTGAATAATCACGAACGGTTGCAACCGCTCTGGCGCCATACCCAATTGATAGCCCGGTCGGCACACTTGAACCAACCGCCGAGGCACTACCGGCCCGTCGGAAGTTCTGATATAGAATATCCTGAAACTCCACTTTACTTTTCTTGAAGCCGGTGGTGTTGACGTTGGCCAGGTTGTTGGCGATGTTGTCAACGTTCATCTGTTGACCAATCATGCCCGAGGCCGCGGTTCGCATTGCTTTTATCATCTCATCCTCCTATGGATGTAGCACTATCTTCTATATTCTTCCGGCGACTCGCTGGAAGAGAGTCTCCAGCGATTCATCCTGAGTCTGCACTGCTTTGGCGTTTGCTTCGTAGGTACGGAAAGCAACCATCATATCAATCATCTCTCGAACGATCTCGACATTAGATGTTTCCAGAAAACCCTGACTGATCGATGTTCTCTCCACCGGGATCACCTCGACGCCATCGGGAACGGCAAACGCGGCGCTGCCAATTTTTTCGAGCTTGTCAAAATCGTCGACTGTCACCGGCACTATCCGTCCGACCGGGATGCCATTAACTTCAACCTCACCTGTGGCGGCAACCGACATCTGGCCGGTACCGATTTCAATCGGGCCACCTTCGCCCATAACCAACGGACCATCGGGCACAGCCAGAAAACCCTCGCTATTGACAGTAAACGACCCTGATCGGGTCAGGGCGAGAGAGCCATCTTCCAATTGCAGGCTGAAAAAGCCATCACCATCGATAGCCAGATGAAACGGGTTACCGGTCTTATCAAACGCGCCGGGGGCATAATCGGTGTATAACCGGTCAGCCAGCGGTATTTGCCAATCAGACTTGGTTGGCGTAATCTTCTGTTCAGCTTTGGACAACTCCTTAGTGAAAAGCACATCACGCTTAAATCCGGGCGTACCGGCATTAGCGATGTTGTTGGCGGTCGCCTCGTGCTTCTTCACCTGGGGAATCATTCCCGAGGCCGATGTGTACAAACCTTTAATCATACTATCCTCCACTTCCCGTTAAGCAGAGGCCGTGCCAACTCGCGGAGCGGGGCTTAACTCAGTGGCACAAGAGCAGTTAGCGGACCTACTCTCCCCGCTTGAGGTCTGAGAACAGGTTAGAATCGGAACTTAATTCCGGTTGGTCCTGGCACTTTTTTCTTGGGAGTTGGGTGAAGCGGTCGTGTCGGGTTAGGTTTTCTGACTGCGGTCAAATCTTGCTTTGGTGGTGTTGATCAGCTCATCCATAGCCTCGTCGAACTGACGCTGATCGAACTCCTGGCCGTTTGATTTCATGTACAAAACACAGTCTGCCTTGAAACCAAAGCATTTCAGATCTTCAGCCAGATAGCAAACCCGCTGGTAGACACATCTGGAGGCTCGTTGGCGTTTTGTCTCGGTTGCCATATTTGAAGTATCGGCAGGAAGGGGCGGCCCTGAAGGAAAAGCCAACAAATCGGGTAATTGCAGGCAGATGCGGCTTCGGCATATAGTAAGAATTAGCTTGCATAATAGACAAAAAACCTGTTGCGAGAAAGCGGCTGACCGGCTATATTGCCTGTGTTGGAATTGTAAGGCCATCAGGAACTTACGCCACAGTTACTCGTCACGAAGAGACTCTGTATTCGGTACCTACTTTAACTGCTTGTTTGCATTGTTTTTGCTTCTACACCAGATTGGAAAGGAAATCTATATGCGTATCAATCTGAAGCTTCTGGCATTTATCGTAGCGATATTGATCCTGGCAGCAGTCACTGGTCGGACCAGTCATCTGAATGGCATTGATCCTGGAGTAGCTGACTCACTGATTATTGACTCGGTGGTTGTCCTCAACAGCGGCGGCGTTGCTCTGCCTATTTTCTTTTACAACGACCAAGAGCTGGCCGGAATCGAGATAACACTGCACCACGATTCACCCGATCTCATTGTCGACTCATTTTCGTTTGTTGGCGGGCGTGTTGATTATGTATCATTAAAGGGCTGGTCGCTCAACAACGACAGACTGATGATCTATCTGATTCCTTTTGGAACCGAGCCTTTGATTACAACCGGCGAGGGTTTGCTCGGATCATTGCACTTCTCCTACCCACCGAGCGCCAGTGTTCATGTGGCCACTATTGATACGGTGACTTTTGGAGCGGGTCAGCTTATCTATTCGACAGCTTTTTCCACCGCCGACTCAAAAGCTTTCTCACCGATATTTGAAAAAGGATTCATTGACATGCAGCTTGGCAATTGCTGTCTCGGCACACGCGGTAACGCAAATGCCGACATAGATGAGAGAGTCAATGTTTCCGACATCACGTATCTTGTAAACTATCTTTTTGGAATTCCGCTTGGACCACCGCCGGCATGTATGGAAGAAGGAAACATTAACGGTGATGCTCTGGGGGATGTCAATGTTGCCGACCTGACCTATATGGTCAATTATCTTTTCGGAGGCGGCCCTGCTCCTGTGTCCTGCCCATAGATTTGCAGGGTGTTTCTTTGAGGGGGCTTACAATAATTAACGCGGGAAATTGATTGGCGCGATCCGGCTGCTATTGTGCTCGTATCTTGCGGCGGTGGGATTGGATCCCAATTTCATCCGTTTCTTTGGTCTCCACCCGGCGGGCTTCGTCCAGATACTTCTGGTGTTGCTTCTCTTTTAGTTTCTCGTAGATTTTCTTATCTCTACTGGCATCCAACAAGGCCGTTCTTGTTTTCCCGGCTTCACCATTGAGAGCTCTGAGGACTTCCTTATTTGCCAGCGTATCTTTCTTGAGTTTAACCAGATACCTGGAGCAAACCAGCATCTCTGCAACATTGAGAACGCCAACTTGCCTGATGCGCTGTCCCTCATGGGTCGCCAGGCGATGGTTATCTATACTAACCAGATGCTCCTCTTGATCGCGTACCCGATTCAGAGCGGTGGCATGCTCTTTCTGCCGCTCCTTTTCGATATGCTCCTTGACTTTCAGGAGTCCTTCCAATCTGTACTTAAACTTTTTCACGATACAGGCTGGTCGCACATAATGGCGGCCAATTCCTTCGAGGCGTCGTCGTGCGGGATAGATTCGTTGATCCCCTGGCGAAAGAATCCGTTGATCGCATCAATCTTGTCGATCGCTCTATCAATCCGGGCATTCTTACCCTTAACATACGCTCCGATATTGATAAGGTCCTCGGCTTCACGATAGATCGAAATCAATTCGCGTGTTTCTCCGGCGAGTTTCACATCCTCCTCGCGGGCTACATCTTTCATCAGACGGCTGATTGATTCGAGAATATCTACTGCCGGATACTGATTCAGCGACGCCAGCTTGCGGGAGAGAGAAACATGGCCATCAAGAATCGACCGCACAGCATCAGAGATAGGTTCGTTGAAATCATCGCCCTCAACCAAGACGGCATAGAATCCGGTGATAGAGCCAGTTTCAGCTCGGCCGGCTCTTTCCAGCAGCTTGGGCAAGACAGCAAACACTGAGGGAGTATACCCCTTGGTGGTTGGTGGTTCGCCGACAGCCACACCGATCTCACGCTGGGCCATCGCCACCCGCGTCAGGGAGTCCATCAGAAACATCACGTTCATCCCCTGGTCGCGGAAGTATTCGGCAATCGTAGCGGCAACCATCGCACCCTTGATTCGCACCAGTGCTGGTT
>DAOWIM010000239.1 GCA_030640905.1 bacterium | reverse complement strand
GGCGCTCTAAAGGGGCAGATATGCTTCTTGGGCCACTCCCACCAGCCGATGATCTTCACCGATGGCGGGGCCGATGGTATCCGTCAGAAAGTCGGTCACGATTTCCTGCCAGATTCAGAGACTCGATACCTGATAAACGCCGGTTCGGTTGGTCAGCCACGCGACGATGACCCCCGGGCATGCTATATCATCTATGACACCGAGGAGTATGACGTTGAGTATCGTCGAGTAGATTATGATATCAGTTCCGTGCAGGAAAGAATGAAACAAGCACAACTTCCCACAATGTTAATAGAACGGTTATCCCTTGGAAAATAAGGTTAAGCTCCTATGACCAAATACGCGTCCTACATACTCTTCTTGATGATAACAATTTTGGTCGTCACTCTGTATCTCAATGGGTTCGGCCCGATGTCGGCCCTGCAGCAATCGGTCGACGATTTCCTCTGCCAGGCGACCTCCCCGGAAGGTACCCGGCAGAACGTTGTTCTTGTCAAGATCGACGGTCAGGCCTTTGATGAGTTTGGTCCGTGGCCATGGAATTATGACCTCATCGCTGATCTGCTGGCGGCAACGGCCGGGGGTGATCCCGGGGCAATTGCTGTCACTTTCCAACTGGTTGAGGACGCCAGCCAGGATTCTGCCGGTCATACGGCCGTGATTGCCGAGCAACTGGGATGGATCGATAATGTCATCCTACCGTACGATATCGCTCTGGCGAGTTTCCGTAGCGGGAAAACAAATAACCCCGATCACCTGTTCAATAACTCGATTACAGTTAGCAATCCGCTTGGCTTGATCAACGAGACTTCGACGCTTCAGGTCCGCAAGGTCTTCATGCCTGCCGAGAGAATTCTGGATAGTGAGCCATATCTGGCTTTTGAATACCGCAAACCTGATAACGACCGTCTGCTGAGGCGTCAGCCTCTGGCAATGAACTACGAGGGGTACTATTACCCATCGATGTCTCTGCTTACCGCTGCGGTCTATCTCGGAATTTCAACCGATCAGATCAACGTCATTGAAAATGAGAAAATAGACTTAGGCGGTCTGGTTGACATACCTGTCAATGATCGTAGCGAGTACTATATCAATTTCCCGCGCGAACATGCTTTTGTATCGTACTCCGCCGCTCAACTACTCGGAGATGGTTTCAACTACTCCGTCCTGAACAACAAGGCCGTCATCATATGTATTGACGATCCCTCCTATACTGAATATATCAACACGCCGGCGTTGGATCAGATTCCGAACTATGTAATCACCGCTTCCCTTGTCGAGAACTTCATCAACAGGAACATCGTGCTACCCAGCGAAAACCAGAAGGCCCTGGTTCTGTTGGTGCTCTTTGCCATTGGTGGTCTCTGTGCCTATTTCCTGCCGCAGGTCTCTTCGTTGTACCGATTTATCATTCTATTCTGTGGCTTTATAATTCTAGCCAACGTCAACTACTTCATGGTCAGTTCGCTCGGCATGCTGGCTCAGTCGGCGTATGTTGCCCTGGAGTTGGCTCTGTTCATAATCGCCGCGCCGCTGTTGGAATCCTCTCTGATTACCGGTGAGAACCCAGAAGAAGAGTCCAAGAAGAAAAAGAAGAAACTGCCAAGAGCTAATGTTGCAGGGCTTGATGAGTTTGATATTGAAGACGTTCCCGTCAGAAAAATCAAGGAATCCGACCACCGACCGGAAGATGAAAAAACAACCGCGCTGGAACAACCCTCCGACAAGCTGGACAAAACCTCCGCCACCATCGAGCCTGAGGCTGAAGAAGACTTCCTGGACCATCAGGCTATCTCTCTTGAGGAAGAGCCGGAGAAAACATCTGCGCTTGCCGATGTACCAACAGGTCCGCAGCCTGAGATTATCAGCCCCACCAGTTCAGCTTCCGGGAGCGATCAGCCCGTAGATACCAACGATGAAGCAGCCGACACACCTTCTGAAGTTCCGGAAATTGATAGCGGCCCAATCATTTCCCCCGACTCCATCACCAATCTCGGTCGATACCAGATTCTCGGTACATTGGGCAAGGGAGCGATGGGACATGTTTACAAGGGTGTTGACCCGGCCATCAACCGACCGGTGGCGCTCAAGACAATCAGACTCGACTTCGTGAATGATCCCGAAGAGATGGAGGAACTCAAAGAACGTCTCTTCCGTGAAGCTCAGGCGGCCGGAAAGCTGTCACATCCGAATATTGTGACGATTTATGATGTCGGTTCCGAAGGTCATCTTCAGTATATCGCGATGGAGTATCTTGAGGGTCGCACCCTTGAGGACATGATCAAAAAGAAGGTCAAGTTCAACTACAAGATAATCGCCCAGATGATCATGCAGATATGCTCGGCCCTTGACTACGCACACGAGCGCGGCATCGTTCATCGCGACATCAAACCGGCCAACCTGATGGTTCTCTCCAATTACCAGGTGA
Source organism: bacterium (assembly GCA_030640905.1). Classification (GTDB taxonomy): domain Bacteria; phylum Zixibacteria; class MSB-5A5; order GN15; family FEB-12; genus DAOUUR01. The sequence goes on along the minus strand of DAOWIM010000239.1, from coordinate 4,276 downwards.
AGGTGATGGACTACGGTATCGCCCGCGTTGATTCCAACTCCATGACCAAAACCGGTATCGCTATGGGCACACCGAACTACATTTCACCGGAGCAACTGGAAGGCAAGACTGTTGACAAACGAGCTGACTTGTTCTCGCTCGGCGTCGTCATGTACGAGATGCTTCTGGGCCGTCGTCCCTTCAAGGGTGAGAACATCACTTCGTTGATTTATGCCATCCTGAACCACGATCCGGAGAAACCATCGACGATCAATCCTCAGATTCCTCTGCTATTCGATCATATTGTCGGACGCTCTCTGGCGAAGAAGGCCGATGAACGGTATCAGAAAGCCTCGGAAATTGCGACCGACCTGGCCGACTTTGTCGATGCTTTTGCAGCTAAGTAATAGAATATAGAAAATTCGTTTTTTCCCCCAATGGCAAGGGCCGCTGCAAATGCAGCGGCCCTTGTTGCTTTCATATGGATTTAGAAGCCGAACTCGCCTGATGATTCTCGCCGACTACTCTTCGGCATCGGTATCGTTCTTATCTTTGGAGAGAATGTCCTCGGCCAGAGAGAGAGCCACACCCGAAAGCATAACTTCGACCCCAAGCGTTGTAAAATCTGATGAGATCAGGTCGCGGTTTATCGAAGCGTAGAGCGAGCAGGAAGCTCCCCGCTCAACTACCAACCCCGACATCCGACCTTCCGATTCCGAGACAAAAGTCACCTCGCCTAACTCTTCGGATACAACATGGCCGGTGCAATTGTGAAGCTGTAGATGAGAGTTGCCCGTATAGACAACAACTAACATACCGCGAGTTTTGCCCAGACTTGTCTGAGGGAACACTTCCAAGACAAGAGTACGCTTGTCCTCCTCGTTGACGATCTTCAGGCGATAGTGATCTTTACGGAAAACGACATCATCGTCCCCGAGGACAAGACCTATCTTCGCAATCTCTTCTCTGGTGATACTCCCGCTCATAGTTTTTTCTGTCACCTCAGAAGGCTGCTATTTCTTTTCCTCTTTCGGACTCTCAGTCTTACCAGCTGAAGCATCCGTTTTGCTGTCGGTGTTGACCGAATCTTTGAGTTCGTCGGTCGTGTCTTTCATTGCCTTCTTGAACTCTCTGATGCCCTTCCCCATTCCCTGCGCGATTTCGGGAAGCCGCTTGGCGCCAAAAAGCAAGAGAATAGCCAGAAAGACTAAAAGAAGTTCCCATGGACCCAATCCAAACATATTAAAACCTCCGATAATTCAGGCGCGCTAAAAGTACCACCATCTAAAATAGATGATCACCAGCAGCACAACCATGATCGACATAAAGTTAATACGCAACTTCAAACCGAAAGCTGCGGAGATAGCAAAAAAATCGACTTTCATCGTATCAAAGCCAATCTCGATATTCTTGCTGAACACTGTCTTGGCCGCTCCCGGCGGCAGGAAAGTACCGATTATGTCGCCGATCAAACCACCAAAAACAGCGCCAAGAACCAGCGCCACAACGATGAATGTTAGTTCACGCTTTTTCACGACGGCACCACTCTCTTAGAGGAACCAAAACAGGCTCGTAACGACTCAAAAACTCTCAGTCCATCTGAGGAGCCGAGAATGTCTTCAACCGCCCGCTCGGGGTGTGGCATCATACCCAGCACATTGCCACCCTCGTTGACAATACCAGCGATATTGTTGATCGAACCGTTCGGATTGGCCTCATTGGTCACCTCACCCTCGGGTGTCGCATAGCGGAACAGTACCCGGCCCGAATCTTCCAGCGTGGAAATATCTTCGTCAAAATGATAATAATTGCCTTCACCGTGGGCGATTGGGATTTTCAACACCTCGCCCTTCTTGCAAACCGATGTAAACTTAGACTCGTTATTCTCCACGCGGAGATGAACGAACTTACAGCTAAATCTTAAGTGATCGTTACGAATCAGAGCACCCGGTAGAAGACCGCTTTCGGTCAACACCTGAAACCCGTTACAAATGCCAATCACCACTCCGCCGGTGTGAGCGAATTTGATGACCTTATCCATGATGGGTGAAAACCTGGCGATCGCTCCGGCTCTCAGATAATCACCGTGAGCAAAACCGCCGGGTAAGATTACCGCGTCACAACCCAGCAGATCTTCAGACTTATGCCAGAGGAACTCCACCTCCTCGCCGAGTATGAATCTAACGGCGGCATAGGAGTCGTAGTCACAGTTGGAGCCGGGGAATGTGACGACACCAAATTTCATCAGTCTTTCTCCACCGTGTACCGCTCAATGACCGGGTTGGCCAGAAGCTTGGAACAGACCTCATCAATCTTCTTCTCAATATCCCCGTTGCTGTCATTGATTTCAAGCTCAAAAAACTTGCCGGTTCGCACCGACACAAAATCATCGTAACCCATCTGCTGGAGAGCTTTACCAATGGTAACGCCCTGCGGGTCCAGGACACCATCTTTTAGTCTCACAAAAACAACGGCACGTTTATTCTTGGTCATTATTTTCTTCCCTGTCGCTCCTACGTCTGCGCTGTGAACGGCCTGCCACTTTGACCACGCCGACGGTGAACAACCGATACAGTTCTCTTATCAGTCCATATAATATATACAACGAAACGAGCGGAAACAATGTGAGTCTCGGCTTGATTACAATAATCGGGATCACTACCAGCGCAATAATGAGCTTGATCCGATTCTGTTTAGTATCAAACCGGTCCGGCATGAACTCGTATCGAACCTGCGAAACCATCAGCATCGCCAGCAGGATAATCATCGAAACCAACAACTCACCATACTCAAGCTGCCCCCACATCTTAAATGAGAAAATAATATAGGAGACCAGAGCAAAAGCAGCCACCGGCACCGGCAGACCGAGAAAATCCTTTTTCTCCTCAGTGTCAGCCAATAGGTTAAACCGTGCCAGCCGATACGACGCCGCCATGATAAAGACAATTGAGATTATCCAGCCCCACTTGCCGAGCGTGTTCAGTTTGATCGAATAAACCAAAACCGCTGGAGCTACCCCAAAAGATAAAAAGTCTGCCAGCGAATCAAGCTCAACCCCAAACTGACTGGTCGCACCACTGAGGCGCGCTACTTTGCCGTCGAGGGCATCAAGGAATCCCGCCAGCACAATAAACCAGCAGGCGGTAGTCGTATGCCCCTCAAAGGCCGAAAGGATAGCCAGAAAACCGCAGACAATGTTCCCCATCGTGAACGTGCCGGGAACAATGCCTTTATAGTCTGATATTCTTCTTCGATCCGGCTTCATCACCAATCACACTTTCATTGTCGGCAACCTTAAGGTGACCGACTATTGTCTCACCACCCCGCACCATGTCCCCAGCTCTGACACTTATCTCCGTCTCGACAGGCACAAACAACTCTGTCCTCGACCCAAACCGTATCATGCCGAACCGAACACCGGCCGCATAAGTCTGCCCTTCTTCGGCGCGGCAGACAATCCTCCGAGCAATGATACCGGCAATTTGCTTAACAACGAGCCTGGAACCGTCGGGGGTAATCATTCCTATCTCAGTCTGCTCGTTCAGATCGGAGGCTTTGTCCCTGAAAGCCGGAAAAAACTTCCCCGGATTGTACTTCACATAATCCACCCGACCATCGGCTGGAATGCGATTGACATGAACATCGAAAACCGACAGGAAAATCGATATCTTCGCCGTCTCCCCACCAACATATGGATGATTGGGAATCGTATCGATCGCCAGTACCTTTCCATCGGCCGGAGCCACCAATACACCGGGTGACGATTCAAATGATCGCTGCGGATCACGAAAGAAAAAAATCACCCAGACCGTGAGTACCGCCATTACCGCAGCAATAGTTGCCACCCAGAGACTATCAAATCGCACCGCCAACCAGACCAGTATGGCGGTCAACGCCAAACCGAGCATGATAAACAGCAATCCCTCTCGAGCTATCATTGTCCGAACACCCTCTTAAAAATTTTGCCGACATTGCGTGAATAGTATGAGAGATCAAAACAGCTGTCAATCTCAGCCTCTCCCAGATGATCACGCAGTTCACGATCACGACGGATCAACTCGCGGAACGATCCCTTCCCCTCAGCAGCAGCCAGAGCGTTGCGCTGTACCATCGTGTAAGCTTTCTCACGCGACCCGGCCGGTCCGGTCAGTTTGAGAAGCAGTCGCTGGGAGAAAACCACACCACCGCGATAGAATATATTTTCAAGCATTCTCTTCTCGTTTACAACCAACCCCCCAAGAACGCCGATGAACTTCTCCAGAGCATAGTCAGTCAGAATTGTAGCATCAGGGATAAT
>DAOWIM010000155.1 GCA_030640905.1 bacterium | reverse complement strand
GACGCTATCTATAGCCGTAAAATCAAGGCCAAATTCGACCCCAACGGTATTTTCCCGATCGTTTGATTCGCCACCGATATCATTGGAACCATATCGCTCCAATGATTGTTGACTCTGTCATAAGACGACACTAACGTACCGACAACCCGAATCCTTAAGGAGAACCTGTCGTGGAGAAAGCCGTCGCCAACTCAAATGTCGCCGTCCTGGGTGCATCGCCCAAAGAAGATAGATACTCGTTCAAAGCCGTTCGGATGCTCAAAGAGCATGGTCATACTGCCATACCAGTCCATCCGGCGGGACACACCGTCGATGGCATCAATGGGGTCAAGACACTTCTGGATATTAACGAACCGGTTGACACTCTCACCGTCTATGTCAATCCGAAGATTTCCGATGGCCAGCTCGATGATATCCTGAAACTCAACCCCCGCCGCATCGTTTTCAATCCCGGTTCCGAAAACGACCTCCTGGCCGACAAACTGGAAAAAGCCGGAATCGAAGTCATCCAAGCCTGCACGCTGGTGATGCTCACGACCAACCAATTCTAAGTGGCAACGCCACTTTTCAGGTGGCTGTGCCACATGCATGCTTATAGCTGATCGTGATCGGGGTATGTCAACTTGCTGAACTTTCCGTGAATCGCCTCCACGGCAGTAGTTACCAGTTCCTCAATGTCGATGAAGGCCGAGTTGATAACCAGATCGTAATGACTTGGGTCATTGAGGTCGGATTTAAAGAGTTTGGTGACAAACTCCTTCCGCTCAGCATCGGACTTGTCGATTCTGGTCGCGGCCTCATCGGTAGAACAACCGGTATATTTCACCAGGTTCTCAATCCGTTTTTCACGCGGGGCGATAAATCTAATATGGAACCCGCGATCAGGTCCAAGAATGAAATTCCCACCGCGGCCAACCAGGATAACACCACCAAGTCTTGACATCGATAACACGACCTTGAACAGCGCCCTGGTGTAGTCAGAGTGATCGACCGACTGCCCGGTCAGAACCGACTCCACCATCAGTTCAAGACTGCTGCGGAATCGGTCGTCCAACGACCCGATGATCCGCTTGCAGTACCCGGAAGAGAGGCAGACTTCATCGATCACCTGACGGTGCAGGCGTACATAATCCATTGCTTGAGCCAGCCTGGTTGCAAAATACGACCCGCGGCTGCCGGTCTGACGGCTGATGGTGACAATTCGAGGAGGCAGGGGGCGCTGAGTTTGCTCTGCTTCGAGCGTCTTCCGTTCAAGTTCCCACTTGAGGAGCTGGCGGTTAATGATGGCATCAATCGAGACCATACAATCACCTCCAATAACAATATACAATATGACTGCTATATGACAAGAAAAACTCTGCCTGCATGGTTCCCGGCCTGAGTGAATCCGAAGGATCACCCACGACTGTTACCCAGGCTCAGGGCCTCTCGAACTATTTCCGCGTACCCAGCCGCCAGCGGACCGGAAGCATAAGTCTCGGTGGCAAACCTGTGGCCATCCGAGGCCAACCGGTCACGCAGAGAATCATCGTCTTGAAGTCGAAGAATCGCCTTAGCCAATGAATCGCTATCGTCGAGTGGCACCAGCAGACCGGTTTTCTCGTGATTGATGATATCAGGTATGCCGCCTGAATCGGTCCCGACTACACATGCGCCGCAGAGCATCGCTTCAGACAAGGCCAGCCCGAATCCCTCCCGATACGAGTTCAACACCACCGTCCCGGCTCGATTGTACGCTCCACGCAGTTCTGACTGTTTCACCGGCGGGTGGATTGTGACCTTCTCTTCAAGCCCAAACCTTACGATCAACCCGCGAATCTCCTGCTCGCGCGGACCGGTTCCATAAATCTCCAGCCGGGCGGAATCGTTGCGTTCGGCCACCAACGCCATCGCCTTTATCAAATAGTCGGGCCGCTTCTGATCGGTGAACCGAGTCACAGAGACGATCAGGTTCTTGTTTCGAGAGACTGTCTCATCCCGATAAAAAACTGTCTCGTCGTGCGGAAGAGGCAGGACTGTCAGGATTTTCTCAAGGGCCGGGTCAAGCCTGACGACCTCATCGCGCAGAAAACTCGATACCAACGTCCATCGCTTCAACTCGTAACAGAAACCGCGAAGATACCGATATGCGATACCCATATACTTGGAGATCAGACGGATATCGGTGCCATGCGAAGAGAGTATCATCGGCAACTGATACTTAGAAGCGATATTCTTCATTACCGGACCCGCCGGAATCAGCCAGTGACCGGCGACAACCTGGATCGATTCTTTCTCGATTATTTCAAAAGCCGCTTTGCGGAAACAGTCGAGGAAATTCTTGAACCGAAATATCCCCGTTACCGACCCAAGCACCAGTTTGTGCATCGCTCCCCGGTACGCCAAGTTCTCGTCCTCATCGGAACCGTAGCGAAAACGGTAGATCGTTACCCCGTCCTTCTCTTCGTATTCCGGGGCGCCCGGATGATGAGGCGCCAGCACGACAGGCCTGATACCATGTTCGGGGAGACGACGGTTGAGAACCGAGAGGAAGACGCCGGCAAAGTCACCGTCAAAGCGCGGATAGTTGTGGGTAATCACTAACAGGCGAATAGGATCAGGCATGGCTTAATTCTACGAAAAACGATAATCGGATAAAATATAAATTTTCCTCGCATGCATAGCATGTTATACTTGGCTATTCGATTATGTGTTCAGACTTGACAAACAAACTCCAGTTTGCTGAAAATATTGATTTCAGCGAAATCCTCACCAATCCTATTCTCGATATCGCAGCTCGGTTCTGGGACAATGACCGCTACGCCGCATTCCGGGTTTGTTATCGTTCGATGCGGATTATCGATGACCTGGTGGACGACCGCAGAGCGACCGGCGAAGCCTTGACCGACCAGGAACAGACCCGCTACATCGCAATGCTTACCGATTGGCTGGAGGCGTTCAAAAAGGGGCGGGCTGATTTCCCATTTGTAACGGAGCTTCGAGAAATCGTTGATCGATTCGCCATGCCGACCTGGCCGTGGGAACGACTGGCCACGGCGATGATCTACGATTTGTCGCACACATCGTTTCCTTCGTTTCGCGCCTTTCGCAGATATACCGAAGGAGCGGCAATCGCTCCGGCTTCGGTTTTTATGCACCTGTGTGGAGTCAGGTCCGAATCGGACCGTTTTCGACCACCAACATTTGACATCTGCCAGGCCGCCCGCCCGCTGGCTCTTTTTTCGTACTTGGTGCATATCATCAGAGATTTTGAAAAAGACCAAAAGAGCAATTTGAATTATTACGCTGATTCAATCCTGCAATCACTCGACCTCACCCTCTCCGATCTGAAAACAGCCGCCACCGATGGCAAAATCGAACCACCCCTCCGCCGCCTCATCTTTACCTATCGCCGATTTGCCGAATACTACCGCCAGAGAGCCAGAATCGCCGTTGACACGGTCGCTCCTCTGATGCCGCCACGATATGCGCTCAGCCTCGAAATCATCTATTCCCTGTATTTGCAGATATTTGAGCGAATCGATCCGGAAGAAGGAAAATTCACAACCTCTGAGCTCAACCCGTTACCCGATGAAGTCAAAAACCGGATTGAAGTGACAATTTCAGCCTTTCATTCTTAGGATTTTTTAACTTTCTGGGAAGATTTACCCCCTTTTCTTGATACTATATACAGAGTTGAGCGCAGACAGGAATACTGTCGCGGTCTCAACTCATAATTGTATAAGAAACGGAGTAAAAAAAATGAAGAGACTCGGACTTGTATTACTCATTCTGATGCTGTCAGCATCGCTTCTGGCTGATGAGATGGCTGTAACGGTTTACAACAGCAATCTCGGCGTAGTCAGCGAAACACGAACGCTGGATTTCCAGAAGGGCACCAATCGACTCAGTTTTCCTGATGTCCCCTCGCTGATCGACATCAACTCGGTCCGGTTTGCACTTGAGAACAACAGCCACCGCGTCTCAATCCTTGAGCAGAACTTTGCCTTCGATCTGGTCAATACGCGAAAAATCTACGATCGTTATGTTGACAAAGAAATTGAACTGATCGACAAAGATGGCCGCCTCTACAAAGGTACTCTGCTCTCATCGAGCGATGGTGCTGTCGTCCTCCGCGACAAATCGGGTGGTATCAAGATTGTGCGGATGGATGGGATCGCTGAAGTCAATTTCCCGACCCTCCCCGATGGCTTGATCACCCGTCCAACCCTCTTTTGGCTGTATCAGTCCGATTTTGCCGGATCGATTGACAGCCGCGTTTCGTACCAGACCGCCGGGATGAACTGGACTGCGGAATATGTCGGTGTGCTCTCAAGCGAAGAAGACCGGCTTGACCTCTCCGGCTGGGCTGCTATCGGCAACACTTCGGGCAAAACCTACCGTGACGCCTCCCTTAAGCTGGTAGCAGGAGATATCCACCGGGCAGTCTCGCCCCGTCCAACACCGCCGCGAGGCATGGAAATGATGATGGCAGAAAAGACAATGGGCGCGGGATTTGAGGAAAAACCTTTCTTTGAGTACCACCTTTATACGCTACCCCGAAAAGCAACGCTGGCCGACAAGGAGATCAAACAGATATCACTGTTTGACCCGGCTACCACCGGGGTCGAAAAGAAATTTCTCTACCGCCCCAGCCAGGACCCAAAGCATGTCGAAGTTGTCCTTGAGTACGTCAACTCCGAAGCAAACGGTCTGGGCATGCCGCTCCCGGCCGGACGAGTGCGGCTTTTCAAGGCTGATGACGACGGCTCCCTGATCTTGCTGGGCGAAGACCGAATCGAGCATACGCCTGAAAACGAAGAAGTTACGCTAAAAGTCGGCACTGCTTTTGATATTGTCTGTTCGGAGACCATGACGAACCAGTCGATGGTATCCAAGCGAATCGAAGAGCGAACTTTTGAGATTGAGCTACGCAACCGCAAAGATGAAGCGGTAGCAATTGATATCGAGAAGCGGTTCCACGGTTTCTGGTCTGTCGTGGAAGCCGATTTCAAATACGCTAAAAAGGACGCCAACACGGTGGCCGCAACTATATCGGTCCCGGCCGGTGAAACCAGAACCCTGACCTACAGTGTGAGGTTTGAGTACCGCTAAGCTGAAACTTGGTTGACAAGGTTTTTGATGTCCATTAGATTCAGTGCTTTAGGATAAGAACCTATAGAACTCTTAGGAGGAAATGGTGAAGAACATAACAAAGCATATTCTACTGGCGACTCTCATTGTCGCGGTGGTGGCGGTGAGCATCTCTCACGGCAGAAAACTCCCGGTCGGAACCTATATCTCATCGGTGAAAATTGAGATCATATCTGGCGAAGTGGAACGATACAATCTCGCCATTGCCTACCTCGATTCCCTGGCCATGCATTATGGTCCCCACGCCGAAGCTCTCAATCTCCGGGCACAGATCGAGGTTGACCTGATCGAAAAAACTTCCAGCCCTCAGGAAAAAGCACCTCATGTGGAGATCATGGTGGCCTATTTCGATTCACTGAAGGCTTGCTGCGACAACAAAGAGATCAAGAAAAAGTATCGAAAGAACTGTGACAAATACGTCCAGACAGCCGACTCAATCAAGGTTAAGTACTGGCGAGAATTCTATAACGCAGGCATCGAACAACTTGGAGTCGTCAAGGATGCCATTGAGGAGCGTGATCTCGAATCGGACTCCGCCTCAATTGCCTTTATGAACGAATCTATCGAAGCAAACACAGATTCCTGTATCGCAAATATGAAGATCAGTATCATTATTGACAACACTGACTACCGCTCATTCGTCGCTGTTGGCAGTGTCTATGCTCAGAAGAACGATGTGGTTGCGTCCACCGAGTGGCTTTCAAAAGGTCTTGAGAAAACCGACGACCGAGCCTCGCTTCTGTTGCAGATTGCTTATAACCACATCAATCTGACCGATTACGAAGCCGCTATCCCATTCTTGAAAGAGTACGTGGAACTGACTCCCGATGACATCGTCAACATGAGCAACCTCGCCGCCTGTTACAACAACACGAAGCAATACGATGCCGCTGCCGAGACATATAAGCAGGTGATTGCAGCCGACCCCACCAACGCCAACGCTTTGGTCAATATCGGTCAATATTTCAATCAGATGGCAAGTAACGCCTCTGCCCAGGCCTCCAAAACTGAGGAGGAAACTGCCAAGACGGAGATATTGGCCCAGAAGGAATCGCATTTCGATTCCTCGGTTGTTTATTTCAAATTGGCGGTCGAAGCTCAGCCGGAAAACGCCGACGCTGTGGAGCAGTACGCTGTGATCAGCGCGCTCAGGGAAGACTATGCAGCAGCAGCGGAGGGATTTGAGAAATTGGTCGTGCTGAAGCCGGGCAATCCCGATTTCTTTGCTTCGCTTGGCGACTGCTACCTCTACCAGAAAAACTACAAGAAGTCGGCGGAGGCATATGAAAAGGTAGTGGAGATTGAGCCAACAAATCTTCCCATCTGGCAAAACCTCCAGGACCTCTATCTCGAAACCAAAGAACCTGAAAAACAAAAAGCTGCTGCCGCCAAAGTCAAGGAGCTTTCAAAGTAGGCTTTCAGTCAGCGGTAATTCGGGCCAGGTCCCGGATGTGAAATAAATGTGAGACGGTTGGTTTCCCCGGCCGTCTTTTTTTTGCTATATTCCCCCATGCCACTGTCGAAAACGTATGCTCGGGTTGCTGTTTCCGGACCGCTCCGCCGGACCTTCACCTATAGTCTTCCCAACAATCTCCCCTCTCCAGACCCGGGCCAGCGTCTCCTCGTTCCATTTGGGCGAACCAGAAAGGTTGGGTTCTACCTCGAACCAGCCGAACCACCGCCGGGGATCAGCATCAAGAACATCGAAAAGGTCCTGGACAAGCGCTCGTATCTGGACGCCAACCTTTTTCGCCTCTGCCTCTGGATGGCCGACTACTATTTCGCCAACCCAGCCGACTGCCTCCTCTCAGCGTTGCCGACCGCCCTGCGCACCGGCAAGACCGCTCATTTTGCGTGGACCGCGACTATCCCCGATTACCTGCCACCCTCGGTCTCGAAATCGGCCGCTCCCGGAAAAAACATCTCAGCCGTTGCTCTGCAGAGAATTCAGAAAATGGCGCTGCTTGAACGACTCGTCAAAGAAGGCGCCATAGAAGAACATTGGCCCACCAGCCCGCTGGAGAACAAAAAACGTACTCGCGGATTCACCGCAATTGGAACTCACAACTGGGCCGAATATTTCGGCTCCGGGAAATTTCGACCTGAGCTCTTCGATGGCATCAGAACACGACCCGAACTAATAGCGGCAGGCTGGACCGACTACCGGATACGAAAAGCGTGCGCCGATAACATACTTGAGATTGTCCAGTCATCCGGCGATGATCCGATTCTCGATTTCATCCCTCCCCGAACCGATGTCGGCGACCTTACTCCCAATGATGAACAACAAGCGGCCATTGATCGGCTGGACAAGGAACTTGATGGCACGTTTTCTGTCACCTTGCTCCACGGTGTCACCGGGTCGGGCAAGACACTTGTCTATTGCCACCTCTGCCGGGAAGTACTCGCGCAGGGCAGAACCGCGTTGGTATTGACGCCGGAGATCGCCCTTGCGGGAACAACCTTGTCGTATCTTCGAGGCTTTTTTGGCGATGATGTCACCGTCCTCCATTCGTCCATGACCGATCGCGAGCGTCTGGAAAGCTGGCGAGGTATCCAACAGGGGAAGTATCGCATCGTCGTTGGACCACGTTCGGCCATTTTTGCGCCATTACCGAACCTTGGGGTAATTATCGTCGATGAAGAACATGATGGTTCCTACAAGCAGGACAATCCATCGCCACGATTCCATGGCCGTGACTCAGCTATCATGCGGGCCAAGATCGAATCTGTGCCGATTGTTCTCGGGTCAGCCTCACCGTCGCTGGAATCATACTATGCCGCCGAGCAGGGACGCTACAACTTGATCCGACTGACCCAACGACCCGCCGGCGCTACTCTTCCCGATGTTCGCGTGGTGGACATGAAAGAGCAACGCATCCGCGGCACCCATGACTATCTCAGCTATCCTCTCAAGAAGGAGGTGGAGATACGTCTTGATGCCGGCGATCAGGTTATCCTCTATCTCAACCGACGCGGCCATTCGCCGGTATTGAAATGCTCCAACTGCGGTTACACACCTTCCTGCCCACACTGCCAGGTCAAGCTGACCTACCACAAAGCCGGGCGCAAATTAAGTTGCCACTATTGCGGCCATGTTGTGATAAACTACGATGCTTGCCCGCAATGCCAGAGCCCGGACTTTCTCTACCTTGGTGTCGGCACTCAGAAAATCGAAGAGAACCTTCCCATCCTGCTGAAAAAAGCAGAAATTGCACGGTTCGATTCCGACAGCACCGCCGGTCGCAAGAACGCTCACACTATTCTAACCGACTTCCGAGAAAAGAAAAACAACCTGCTTCTGGGAACGCAGATGGTCACCAAGGGGCTGGACCTTCCCGACGTCACGCTGGTGGGAGTTCTCTCCGCCGACGCAGCGCTCGACATGCCCGACTTCCGCGCTTCGGAAAAAGCGTTTGCGCGTCTCCTGCAGGTAGCAGGACGATCTGGCCGAGCCGGAAAGAAAGGTGAAGTTCTGATCCAGACTTTTTATCCCGACAGCAGCGTTATTGGCCACGCCGCCAAACAGGATTTTCAGTCGTTCTACCAAGAAGAACTACCGTCACGACAGGCGCTGAGATATCCCCCGTTCGCTCGTCTGGTCAATTTCGTTCTCACGGCCAAGGACGAGAATGCCCTGGAAGAAACGACTCTCCGATTCCGGGACAATCTGAAAAATCGCATCGGCAAGTCGAACGTACGCGCCGAATTCCTCGGACCGGCGGCCTGCCCGATGTACTATCTTCGAGAACATTATCGTCGCTGTCTGCTGATCAAAACCCGGCAGGTGCTTAAACTGGGGGAACTACTAACGGCGTGGGATTTCTCCGAGCCGCGCTTCGGACTGCCGTCAACAATCAAGATAACTGTCGACATCGACCCCGATGACATGATGTAGCCCACAAGATCCCACCGCAAGCGGATGGGGCACCCGGCAAATCAACCCTTATGTCGGCATTTCTGCCTTCAGTGCAATTAGGATTTTTTCTTGAAGATCCTCGTCCGATGTTCGTTCGGTGACAAGCTCGCGCAGCTTTTTGTTACGTCTTTCTACAAACTTGACATACTCTTGGTGTACGTTGCCACACTCCTCAGGTTCATGTGGTATACGTATCAGGCCACGATAACCTTCTTCGACAAGCAACGTAATAAGGTCATCTTGGCTCATATGTTTTGTTTGTACATGACCAGTACTCCGTTTCTTCCCTTTTACGAACGCTAACCCGCTCCCAGCAAACATGTCTGATGACTGTTGCGGTGCACCCTCATCCGGGATGTCATAGGAATCGAACGGTTTGTCCTTATCAAGGAAATCTGTGTCGTAATGTTGCAGGAGCCAAGTCTCTGCTAATTTAATCTCGTCGATTATTTGGGCGGCAATATCAGAAGGCTTAAGACGTCCGCGTCGTGCAGAGAGTCTCTTGTTAAGGTTCGCTTTCTCCTCTTGGGATCGAAGGCGTTCGAACATGTATCCGAGAGAAACATACAGCTCACTTAGCATCTTTTGGCGCTGATCTTTCCGCCGTACGCCGATAAGCTGCAGAATAGCACGGTCAAGGTCCATGCGATCTTCCGATGTGAGTTCACTTGAAACGCTGAGTTGGTCCAGCTGGTCCCTGACGCCCTTTTCTGAGTAGGCTGCCTCTCGTAGTCGTCTCTCCGAGAGCATTTGCAGAGGTTTTCTCCTTGCCATCTTCTTGTACGCGGAGATAACTCTCTTGCGCTGAGTCTCAGTACCGCTTCTTGGATCGGGTATGATCATCTGACATAAATCCACTATTTCCGTCTTGAGCGTGCCCTCTGTACCCGCATACCGGCCGAACTGGGCTTTAGCCAGTATGACGAAACTTGAGTTGAGAATTGCTATAAGGACCTGTGAGTCGACCCCATCCTTCGCAGAAACGTCGTACAGATTGCAGTTGCAGATAAGATCTTGACTATTCGCGGCAACCACGTGTCTATATTTCTGCGTCTTCGGCCAAAACATTTGGCCAGTCACATGCCCCGTCAGGTCATACCAGAAACGGCTCTCAGATGCACGAGCTGTAGTTGTTGTACCTTTGTGAAAACCCCTTGATTCTCCCCATGAAACATATTGGGCGGCGTATTTGCCTCGGATTCGACCATGCGGCTCATTGATAAGTACTATTGACCGTGAGCAGTTATTCTCAGTAACGGAGAAACTATCGATTTCCATCAGGCTGTGTACTTCAGGCGACAGGTATCGCGACTCAATCGGCATCAGTTCTTGATACCCCTCACCACACTTTACAAGGCATACACTTCCAGAGACAACCAGGGAGCGAGGCACTCCATATGTCTGCCTAAATTCCGTACCATCCGCCACTTCACCAAGGCACTCCTGAGACACATCGCGAGGGAAAAAAAAGCAGTCCTTTCCTGAGGTTACTCCACGGTGCACCTCTGCAACCTCGTTAAAAGACACCCATCTTGAAGGTGACACATCCTGCAAACTGTACCAGATGTCTGGCGCCCGCAAATACGCCCCCCATTTTCCACCAAAGTACCGGCCCTCAGTCTTTCCCATAGTCTGACCGAGTTCAATTCCCTGATCCCACAACTCCTTCTGATCAACAAGACGTGCACGATACCTATCATTAATCATGGTCTCTGAAAGCCGCATGATTTCGTCACGGAACTCGTCTGCGGCTTGAGCCGCACCAGCAACTGAACCATCATTCACCAATATCTCACTCATCGGCCTTCGTAATTGAACAAATCGAACCATATTGTTCATACGCTTGGCCTCATCCGCTTGTCTCTTGAGAATAGTTACTGTCGTGGCGACGCGCGCACCGACAAACCATGGTTCATCTATGCTCTCAAAGACAGCGTGGATTTCGAAGTTCTTGAGAATCCATTCCTGCAACTTGAAACCGTATTCCACATCGAGCCATTGACTGGATGTCAACAGGCAGAGATAACCATCCGGCTTTAGAAAGGTCGTCGCGTGTGGCCAGAAGTAACAGTGAATGTCACTTCGGCCGGACAATGTAACGTTCGCCCCCTTCTTGACCAGTTCCTGATATCGAGGTTTCTTGGCTTTAGGGATTTCCTCTTGGCGAATATAAGGAGGGTTACCGATGATAGCATCGAGTGACGGTACTTCAACTTCACGTTGTTGAATTTTCCCCAGCCCTCCGGACTTTATTTTACGCGGTAGAGTGGCGAAGATTTTGTCAGATTGCACGTCAAAGAAATCGCTGCGAACGATCTGCGGGTAATTCTCGTCGTCTATCAAATCGCGTACCGCAAGGTTGATAGTGGTCAGATGGGTTGCAAAGTTCATTATATCAACGCCGAAGATGTTTTTCAGGATCTCACCATGCGACTGTTCTGGCTTCAGCGCTTTCATCCGAGCGTATGCACGTACAAGAAAAGTGCCACCACCGCATGCAGGGTCCATCACCTTTTCGCTTCCTTCTCGAATGCAAAAGCTGTTGATGAGATCGACGATCTCAACCCGCGTGTAATACTGACCATATTTGTGACGTTCTTCTGGTGACAGAAGACGTTCAAAGAGAATGCCGACTACTTCGTGATCAAGTTTTGAAAAATCAAATTCATGAATTTGATCAATCAGGGCGCGCCAATGCGGGACAGCCTCATCGGAGTGAAAAGGTATCCGATTGCCAACTGATCTGTGATCTTCGCCGAACACAGTCTCATAGTCGCCGGTAACTTTGATGGCATCCTTGAAGTACGCTTCAAGGTGGGTCCACAACTGATCACCGGTATCGACATGATCCGGTACGCGAAGCTTATCCAGCCGTCGCCCATACCTTTTGAGCAGTGCTTCATGGAACACAAGCTTATTGATCAGCGCATAGCAAGCAAAGCGTGAAGCACGTTCCAGGTTTTCCCTGATACCGCCAGGATCATCGTAAATGGTCCAGCCCTGATCTTCGCGCATCCATCTTTCGATCCTGACTCGTTCGCGCTTCCTTTTGTGAAGCCGATCAAGTTCATCGTAGCTGAACTGAATTGGCATTCTGAGAGATGATTCGATGGCATCGATGAATTTTTCATCTGGCGGTTTTCGCCCTATCTTGACTGTGCCTTCAAGTATCTGGGCAACGGCATGCAGGAACTTAACCAGCCAGTCCTTGATTTCCTCTTCAGTTGCTCGATGCTCCAACTGAGTTTCATTATGGACACGAGTAACTTGCCAAGACTTGTAGTCCTGACCCAGTTTTGACGGGTCCGCCGGATCAGTTTCCCAGAGAACGCACTCGTTGACATTCCACGTGAAGAAAAAGCGTGCTTTGGCACGACGCGCCTTTTTACGAGCATCCTTGACAACTTTACTGATGTATGGACTGTTACCGTCGGCCTGATAAGGTAGCTTGATTTCACCGGTTATGAGAGCGCGTTTGCTTTTGTCCAGCAGCGTTAGGTCACGCCGCTTGCGACTGCCGGTACCGGTTTGCTCTACTTTGGAGCGATTAAAGGGCGGAACTGGTGTACGATCAAGGATCTCGTTGATCCAGCTATTGACATCACCTGTAAATTCCCACTCGTTCATAAGCCTCACGCAAAAAACTGATCTGTTGTTTGAGAATCCCCCTCAAGGGAGATTCGAAGTGCCCTGTTGGCAAATCAATATTACAATAGCTGGTCTTTAAGGCAGTGTCAGCAACAATCTGTCATCCAGAGGCTGCAAAGTCAATTTTTTACCGGTGCAGCGCAAGGGTGATATACTCTCTCCTACATAATCAAACCAGTAGCACACGCCGTTTACAAAAAAGGCCGCCGGGATTCCGGCGGCCTTTGAGTCTATCCAACAGATACAACTGTATCGTCGAATCCGCCGCGGCGGACTATTTCCCTTTCTTATCCTGCTTTTTATCCTGCCCCTCAGCTGGTTTGCCATCGGCTCCTTCGGCAGCAACAGCTCCCTCAGCACCTTCAGCAGCTTCGGCACCTTCAACGCCTTCAGCCAATTCACCTTCTTCGCCTTCGACGGCCTCTTCCTCGGTGGCGCTCTTGATTACGGTCGGAGCCGAAATCACTACCACCGTACGCCTGGCATCAGCGAGGATTTCAACATTCGGCACCTCAAGATCGCTGACATGCACTGATTCACCAATGCCCAAACCTTCTACATTAATCTCCACATGCTCGGGGATATTGGCCGGCAAGCAGGCAATATCAAGATCACGCATCACCGTCTGCATAATCCCGCCATCGGTCTTGACGCCCTCAGGCGTGCCGATAAAATGAATCGGGATGGAGAGATGAATAGGCTTGGTCATTGAGATGGCGTGAAAATCGACATGGATAACGTCGCTGGTTACCGGATCGCGCTGGATCGCACGCACCAGAACCTTGTTGACCTTACCGGCAATATCCAGATTGTAAATGGCCGCGCCGCCTGCCGTCTTGACCGCCGCCCGAAAAGCGCGGGCATCGATAGCAACAGGCATCGGGTCAATTTCCGGACCATACACAACACCTGGAATCAGACCGGCTATACGAGCCTGACGCGCCGATCCTTTACCGACTCCCGGTCTCGGGTCGCCGCTGAGTTGTACTTCTTTCATTCTTGTCCTATTCCTCTATGATACGTTTCAGATTCCCAGTTATTTTATCGGTCTGATTTCTCTTCAAATAACGTCGAGACCGACTGTTCATCAGATATCCTCTTGATAGCCTCGCCGATCAAATCGGCGCAGCTAAGTACTTCAAATTTGTCTGTAAGATTTCTACCGTGCTGATCAATTGAATCGGAGATAATCATTTTCCGAATCGCCGACTCCTCAATCCTCGCTACAGCCTCACCGGAAAGAACCCCGTGTGTACAGGCCGCGTAGATATCCAGAGCACCCATCTCTTTGACATAAGCAGCAGCCTGACAGAGCGACCCGCCGGTATCTACCATGTCATCGCGGATCAAAATATTCTTACCGGCCACATCACCGATCAGGTTCATTACCTTTGATTCGTTCGCCTTCGGACGGCGTTTATCGACAATCGCCAGATCAGCATGAAGCACCTTGGCTGTCGCCCGGGCCAGCTTGATCGAGCCAACATCGGGAGACACTACGGTAAGGTTACCAATATTGAGAGATCGAATGTGCTCATTGAAAGTCACCGAAGAATACAAATGATCGTGAGGCAGATCAAAAAAGCCCTGAATCTGGCTGGCGTGAAGATCCATCGTGATAACCCGATCAGCACCTGCGGTCGTAACAAGATTGGCCACTAACTTAGCCGTTATCGCAACCCGCGGTCGATCTTTTCGATCCTGCCGAGCGTACCCATAGTACGGAATGACTGCTGTGATTCGCATCGCCGAGGCCCGACGAGAAGCTTCAATGAGCATCAGCAATTCCATCAGATTGTCAGCCGGAGCGTTGGTCGGTTGAATTATGAACAGATCGGCACCCCGGATATTCTCGTTGATCTGAACAAATACCTCACCGTCGGAGAACCGTGTGACCGTGCAGTCGGTTAGCTTAACACCAACATAGTCGGCCACTTTTTCGGCCAATTTTGGATTGGCGGTTCCGGTTACCAATTTTATTTCATCACGAATAATCATCAATCACATTCTTTCCTACGAAAGTTGAACCTGTTTCAGCAGCCAACAACTGCGCCAAACAGGTCCATCACAATCTCAGAATCTGGCTGGGGCGCCAGGGTTCGAACCTGGGATGCCAGCTCCAAAGGCTGGTGTCTTACCACTTGACGACGCCCCAGGCTCTATTCGGCGATCAACTCAGACCGATTTCTCGGTAGCCTGGGCTTCTTCGAACGCCGCCAGGACTTTCTCTTCAATCAAACGCCTCGTCTCGGCATTAACCGGGTGAGCAATATCTTGATGCGAGCCATCAGGCCGCTTTCTGCTCGGCATGGCAACAAAGTATCCGTTGTTACCTTCAATGATCTTCATGCCACGTACCACGAAAGCGTTGTCGAAGGTCACATTGGCAAAGCCTTTCAGCCGATCCTCGTCTCTCAACGTGACCCTAATCTCTGTGATCTCCACGGGCTCCTCCCGCCTCAACTATGTCCATCGGCGGCATCGTAATCGGTCTGGCAACATCCGTTCGCCAGCCACAACCGTCGAACAACTTTTCCGTGTCAACCTTCGGACATTCGACAAAGATTCCAAAAAATGTCGAGCCCGACCCGCTCATACGAGCGATCCTCGCTCCGGACTGAAACAACCTATCCAAGATATCACTATGTGCCGGATAGAGTTGCAAATGAGAATCCTGGAAGTCGTTACCGCAAGCATCTAAAAATCCCAGGAAGTCCTCAAGCCCTCGGCAACTCTTAAAGTTAGTTGCTTGCCGAGATGTTGTCAAGCCCATTTTCAGTCTCGCGTACGCCTCAGCAGTCGCCACAGAATCACCGGGCGACACCAGAACCAACCAATAATCTGTTGACAGACAGGCATCTACAATCTGCTCGCCACGCCCGGTCACGCTTGCCTGCCCCGAACCAAAGAAAAAAGGCACATCGGAACCAAGCCGCGCCCCCAACTCAGTCATCCGAGTTCGATCCAAATCGAGGTCATACAGCAGATTAATCGCCATGATTGTCGCCGCGCAGTCGCTTGAACCACCCCCCAGACCGGCTCCAATCGGGATATTTTTCTCAAGCTCGATTGACAACCCACCCTGCAACTCATGCTCCTCCCACATCAGTCGGCACGCTCGCATCACCAGATTGTCCTCGCCCGGCTGCAATTTATCGTTGTTGCGAATGTTAAGGTCAATTCCTGAAGTAGCAGTTCTCTCAAATCGTAGCCGGTCAAAGATCGATATTGCCTGAAAGAGCGAGCTGATATTGTGAAACCCATCCTCGCGCCGTGATAGCACTTCCAGAAACAGGTTAATCTTCGCCGGGGCGCCAATGACGAGACTATTTTTGTCGGTTCTCTTTACAAACATATGGACCTGGTAACGGCTGCCACCCCATCATCGGAGAGAGCTTTGAGAAGGATACTCATTTCACAGTCATGGGCAAGTGCCTTGGTAATTTTTTTGAAGCCTGACCACTTCCAAACTTGAATTCTCACCGCATTAGCTTATTATTAGAGTCTGACATAGAACCCTGGAACTATTCGACAGGAGGTCCCTGATGGATCCGTTTGGAGCAATAGACAAACTCAAAACGAAAAGCGGTCAATTCAAAATTTATCGACTGGACAAACTGACTCCCTACGGACAGATAGACCGTCTGCCATACTCGATCCGGGTCCTGCTGGAAGCTGTCCTGAGAAACTACGATGGTAACATCATCTCAGAAAACGACGTCACCCGCCTGGCGGGGTATGATGCCCGCAATGTCGGCGATGTTGAACTCCCATTCAGACCGGCCCGAGTTTTGTTGCAGGACTTCACCGGCGTACCGGCAGTGGTGGACTTAGCCGCGCTTCGTTCCGCTATGAAAGCGATGGGCGGTGACCCGAAAAAGATCAACCCGATGGTACCGGTTGATCTTGTTATCGACCATTCGATACAGGTGGACGCCTTTGCCAGCGACTCGGCACTGGAAATAAATATTGAGAAGGAATTTCTGCGCAACCGCGAACGGTATGAGTTCTTACACTGGGGACAAAAGGCGTTTGACAACTTCCAAGTCGTTCCACCCGCCACAGGCATCTGTCATCAGGTCAATCTTGAATATCTGGCCAAGTGTGTACTTGTTCGCGATGGTATCGCTTTCCCCGATTCGGTGGTAGGAACCGACAGCCACACGGTTATGATAAATGGCCTCGGCGTTGTTGGGTGGGGTGTCGGCGGAATTGAGGCCGAAGCGGTGATGCTTGGCCAGCCGATCTACATGTTAACCCCTGAAGTCGTCGGCATGAAACTGACCGGCCAGTTGTCCGAAGGCGTGACCGGGACCGATCTTGTTCTCACCGTTACCCAGATGCTTCGCCAGAAGGGCGTGGTTGGCAAATTCGTTGAATACTTTGGTCCGGCTCTGGACGAGCTGTCTCTCCCTATCAAAGCGATGGTTGCTAACATGGGACCGGAATATGGCGCTACGATGGGCTTCTTCCCGATAGATCAGTCAAGTCTCGACTACCTGAAAATGACCGGACGAACCGATGACGAAGTTGATCTGGTCGAGAGATACGCAAAGGAACAGTTGCTATTCAGGGAAGCGAATTCCCCCGAGCCGATCTTCTCCGATACTGTGGAGTTGGACATCAGCACGGTGCAGCCATCACTGGCCGGGCCAAAACGCCCGCAGGATCGGATCGCGTTGTCGGAGATGAAAGCTACTTTCAACGGGGCGCTCTCCGCACCGATGCGTGAGCTTGGATTTGAACTACCCGCCACTGAGAAAGAACGAAAGGTCGCGGTGAAAGGCTCCGAAGGCGTGGAGATCGGTCACGGGGATGTTGTCATCGCCGCGATCACCTCATGCACCAACACTTCGGACCCGTCGGTTCTCATGGCCGCCGGTCTGCTGGCACAGAAAGCGGTAGACAAAGGTCTTTTTAGCAAATCGTGGGTCAAGACTTCGTTCGGTCCCGGCTCGAAAGTTGTAATCGATTACCTCGAAGCAGCTAACTTGATGGAACCACTGAAGAAACTCGGTTTCCACAATGTCGGCTACGGATGCACCACCTGCATCGGCAACTCCGGACCGTTACCGACACCGATAAGTGACGCTATCACCGAAGGCGACCTGGTGGCATCGGCCGTTCTCTCCGGCAACCGCAATTTTGAAGGCCGGGTCAGTCCCCACACAAAAGCCAACTACCTGGCATCACCACCACTGGTCGTCGCCTATGCCATCACCGGAACGGTTGATATCGACCTTACAACCGAACCGATAGGTCAGGATCAATCGGGCAACGATGTTCTCCTTGCCGATATCTGGCCTACCGAAAAAGAAGTCACAGCTGCGATCTCGCAGTTCCTCTCTCCGGAGATGTTCCGCAAACAGTACGGGTCAGTTTCTGACGGCAGCGAAGAATGGAACCAGATAGAGAGTCCCTCGGGCGATCTTTACCAATGGGACGAGAAATCGACATATATCCAGGAGCCACCGTTCTTTGTTGATCTGCCCAAAGAGCCAAAAGATATCGAACCAATCCGTGATGCCCGCGTGCTGGCGGTGTTGGCTGATTCAATCACCACCGACCATATCTCCCCCGCCGGTGCGATCAAGGCTGATTCTCCGGCCGGGAAGTTTCTGCTTGGGAGCAACGTCCAGTTTGCCGACTTCAACAGCTTTGGATCGCGGCGTGGCAATGACCGCGTGATGACCAGAGGCACTTTTGGAAATATCCGCCTCCGCAATCTTCTGGCACCGGGTACCGAGGGCGGCGTGACAACCTTCCTGCCCGATGGTGATCAGATGTCGATCTACGATGCCGCGATGAAATACCAGCAAGCCGGCACATCGCTGGTAATCCTGGCCGGAAAAGATTACGGCATGGGTTCTTCAAGGGACTGGGCCGCCAAAGGCACCAATTTGCTGGGAGTCAAGGCCGTGCTTGCTTGCTCCTTCGAGCGCATCCACCGCTCTAATCTTGTCGGGATGGGCGTTCTGCCACTGCAATTTGTCGATAACGAGTCCAGGGAGTCGCTTGAGTTGACCGGCCATGAGCTTTATACGATTGAAGGGCTCTCCAATAGCCTGAAACCGAAGCAGCGGGTACAGGTCAAGGCGTTCTCAAAAGAGGGCGAAAAGCGTTTTCAGGCGGTGGTGAGGATTGACACGCCGGTCGAAGTAGAGTATTACCGGCACGGCGGAATTCTTCAAATGGTCCTGAGGCAAATATTGAAACAGGGTTGAACGCAAGTGGTGAGATATTCGAGACGTTGGCGCCAGTTGCTTGTATAAGGCTCCAACTATTTGTGCCGATTAAAAAAAGAGGTGTTATGACCAGACTCATCTTGACCATACTTGTACCGATTTTCATTCTCACCGTGACACAGGGATGCGGTACCAAAGAGCAAACGCAGGCCACCGACGATACCGTATCAACCGTGTCTGACCCATCAGCAGCCGGTTCCAATGATTCTGCATCAGGCTCAACCTCCCCGCTACTTCTGGGAGGTCACGACGGTAAGCGTTATGACCGTGATGGGCTGACAGTACCGCTACCGGACAAAGATCTCAAGCGGATAGTCTCGGCTATCGGTGACCCCAAAGATGGACGGAAAAAGGTCGAGGTTTGGTATCCCGACGGTCAGAAAAAGCTCGAAGGCCAACTCCTCAATGGGGAAAAAGATGGCCCGTATTCTTCCTGGTTTCCCAATGGCAACCCGGAAAGGACGGTTGTCTTCAAAAACGGCAAACTCCATGATAGCGCTCTCACTTATTGGGAGAACGGTAATCTCAAGCAATTGACAGTTCATGTTGACGGACTCAGGAATGGCCTCTTTGAGGAATACCGGGAAAATGGGACAATTCTCAAGCGCGGCACTAACGTTGTCGGCACCGTCGAAGGTCCATATACTGCCTACCATCTGAACGGTGCTGTTGAATACAAGGGTCAGTATGAGCAAGGCAAAATGGTCGGACTCTGGGAAAAGTTCTTTGAAGATGGCAAACTTAAGGCGCGGACTGAATACGTAGATGGCAAACGACATGGTCGGTATGAAGTTTGGGACCAGAGAGGAATTCCGGGGCCTATCGAGATTTTTGAACATGGCGTCAAAGTTGGTCGAGAATTTCCCAAGAATTAATCGATGCTCCGACCCTAATGCCGATTGAAATCATAGTCAAAACATAAGATATTGACTTTTATTCCCTATTCTCTTTATTAGGCAGCATATTTCGCAACCAATAGTTAGGGATAAAAGTATGTTTGACACATCCGGTAAGTCAGTAAAGACCCCATTCCACAAGTACCATCTGCAGGCCGGCGCACGGATGGTTGAATTTGCCGGCTTTGAGATGCCGATACAGTATACCGGCATTACTGAAGAACACCTGGCCGTCAGAAAAAACGTTGGTCTCTTCGACCTTTCGCACATGGGCGAGTTCGAGGTTGTCGGCAACGATGCCCTCACATTCCTGGAGAGGGTGACAACAAACAGTATAGCTGCACTACAACCCGGTCAGATTCAGTATTCGTGCCTGCCCCGTCCCGACGGCGGCATTGTCGATGATCTGCTGGTCTACAGGTTGGTGGATCGTTATATGCTTGTTGTCAATGCTGCCAATATCAGCAAAGATTACGATTGGCTACAGTCTCAACTCAGTGGCGATGTCAAATTGTCGGACCGTTCGCTGGAATTTGCCTTGCTGGCGATACAGGGACCAAATGCTGAGAAAGTCACCGCCGAGATCACCGACTCCGATATCGCCTCGATGCCATACTACTCTTCGGCCATTATCAAGATAGCCGGTAATCAGATGCTGGTTTCTCGAACGGGCTACACCGGCGAAGATGGTTTCGAGTTATATATTCCTCCACAACATGCCGACGCCACCTGGAACGCGGTCACAGAAGCCGGCAACCGACACGGGATGAAATTTATCGGTCTGGCCGCCCGCGACAGCCTGAGACTTGAGATGAAAATGGCGCTCTATGGCAACGATATTGATGAGACTACTACTCCGGTCGAAGCAGGCCTCAGTTGGATTGTCAATTTCGACAAAGACTTCATCGGCAAGGATGTGATTGCTAAACAAAAAGCCGAGAAACCATCCCGCCGACTCGTGTGTCTTGAGCTGGAAGGTCGCGCTTTCCCACGTCACGGATATGACATCTTCGACGGCGATACTGTCGTTGGCAAGATCACCTCGGGCACTTTTTCGCCAAGCTTGCAAAAACCGGTTGCACTCGGATATGTGCCGCGAGAGAATGCAAAATCCGGCTCAAAGCTTGAGGTCGCCATCCGCAACCGGCGATTCACCGCTACCGTTGTCAAGCCACCGTTTTACAAGGATGCCTCACATCGATAAACTGCCTATGAAT
>DAOWIM010000227.1 GCA_030640905.1 bacterium | reverse complement strand
GTTTTCATTGCTTTGAACCTTGTTGCCGACGGCAGACAGGCCAGGCTTGCCCGACCGATACCACCGACGCTTCACGTGAAACCAATCTTTCCGGCCTAATCTACTATTTCCCGACGCAGAATTTGGAAAATATCCGCCCCAGAATCTCTTCGGTGTATATGCGACCGGTGATCTCGTCAAGATCGGCAACTGCCTGCCGCAAGTCAAACGCAGCCAGCTCTATCTCTCCACCGACCACTATCTTTTTCCGAGCAGCCATTAGATGGCGAGTGGCCGAAGTCAGTTTCGATTTGTGGCGGGCCGAAGTCACGACCACCCCCGATGTCAGGTCGGGCAGATTTTTCGAGACAAGCGCCACCAGCGTTCGTTTCAGCTCTTTGATGCCTTTGCCAGTCTTGCAGGAGATACAAATAATCTCACCGTCATACGATTTAACCTGCAAATAGTAATCATCACACATATCTATTTTATTGCCTGTCACTATGATAGGCGTACTACCGATCATCTTCAGGTCGGCGGTCAGCCGCTTGCTCCAGTTTGCTTCCGCAAGGTCGACCATCCACAGGACGAGATCCGACCTGGCAATAATGTTCTGCGTCGACTCCTGCCCGGCCTTTTCGATTGCTCCACCTTTGCCGCGCAGTCCAGCCGTATCGACAATGTTGACCGCATACCCATCGAGGTCAATCCACTCCGACAGATAATCCCGGGTCGTACCGGCGGTAGGCGTGACTATTGCCCTCTGCTGCCGAAGCAACAAATTGAACAACGATGATTTCCCGGCATTGGGGCGACCGGCGATTGCAATCCGGAACCCTTCCTTGATAATCCGACCTCCGCGATAACTGTCACTTAATGTCACAAGGCTTGTGCGAATTTCGTCGATTGAAAAAAGCAGCGATGCTCGTTCGGCGTTTTCGATTTCCTCTTCGGGAAAATCAATCGAGGCTTCAACCTCGGCGACAACCCCGACCAGATCATCACGCAGCTTTTCGATATGTTCAGAGTAATGACCGACCAGATGTTCCCGCGCAGCCTCATACGATGATTCAGTATTGGCCGCTATGATTTCCGCAACCGCCTCGGCATGCGATAGGTCAATACGTCCCGATAAGAACGCTAATTTTGTAAACTCTCCCGGCTCAGCAGCGCGAGCGCCGGAAGCAAGAAGCTCATCGAGGATCAGCTTCACAACTTGCGGACCGCCATGACAATATATCTCTACCTGATCGTATCCAGTGTATGAACGTCCTTCGGGCATATACACAGCCATGATTTCATCGGTCGCCTTTGTTTCTCCTTTTCTGACAAAGTGACCGTAACGCATCATGAACGGAACAATCTTCTTTGATGATTTTATTACGGCAGGCTTGAAATGTATTTTGAGAATAGACAGGCATAGCTGGCCAGCCAGACGGATCGCCGCAACACCACCTTCGCCCGGCGGGGTAATGATCGCGGCAATAGTATCATCAAATTGTGGCAACGCCACTTTCCCTTGTGGCAACGCAACTTTCCCTTGCGGCGACGCAACCTTCTTCTGCGACGATACCACTTTCTTTTCCCTGGTCATGGATATGGCGACACAGCCGCCGGTACAACCGGCGGCTATGCGAGTAGCTATGCTGCTTTTATTTCCGGAGCCTTATCGCGACGGAAGATCATATAGTCAACCAGCGAGAACAACGAGAAACAGGCCCAGTAGAGAACAAGGCCGGCGGCAAAACGATAGAATATGAAACCCATGAACAACGGCATGATGTACATGAGCGCTTTGTTCTGCTGGGTGGCCGAAGCCATCGTGAATTTCTGTGAAATAAACTGAGCCGCGATCATTATCAGTACAAGAATGATGTACGGATCGGTAAACGAACTGGCGCCGCGCGAAAGATCGTCGATGAAAAAGATAAACGGGGCATCGCGCAACAGTATTGTCGAACGGAACACCGAGAAGAGCGCAAAGAACAGAGGCATCTGCGGGAGAATAGGAAGGCAACCCGACATCGGATTAACTCCGTGCGCCTTGTACATCTTCATCATTTCCTTGTTGAGCGCCTGCGGATTCTTTTTGTGCTTCTTCTTCAGCTCGTCAATTTTCGGTTGAAGCATTTTCATCGCGTTCATTGACTTAAACGATTTCAACGAAAGCGGCAACGTCACCATTTTTACAAGGAAAGCAAAGAGAATGATAACAATACCGTAGTTGGGAATGAAGTCGTACATCCGAGGCAGCACCCAGATAATTGCAATCGCGAACGGTTTGATCAACCATCCGATAAACGGTGTGGTGCCGATCCCGAGAATATCCTCAAGGCCGACTTCGTAGTCGGACATAAGCGTATAATCGAGCGGTCCAACAAAAACCGTGAAGGTATCGGCAATCACCGGAGCGTTGGCAAACTGCATTTCCAGCCCTGCCATAATATGACGGGATTCGATCTCATCGTCGGCAGTGAGGATTTCCCTCTTGATACCGGTCGCCAGGGCAGCATCGCCGACCCGATTGCGGGGGATCATCACCGCCGCAAAATATTTCGCCCGCACTCCGGCCCATTCGGTGGTACCGGTCATCACCTGGTTGAGAGCGCCATCGTCCCAGTCATCAAGGGTCTCCCGTACTCCGGCCTGCATGGCCACCGCTTCCATCGTCTCGTAGTCGGAATTTAGGTCCGGTTCGCTCACTCCAAGCGGAGTGTTCCAGATTATCTCGTACTTGCGTTCGAATCCGAACTTGGAAGTTTCGTTGACCTCGAAAATGAAATCATAGTCGTACCGACCGGGACCAAAAAGATACCGCTTAGTTATCTGGCCGCCGTCGGGCTGGGTGAATGTGTAGGTCACTTCCAGCGGACTGGTGATAGCATCGTAGTGCCCGGGCTGAAGGTTACACTGATAATGGATTCTCGAAGCCGAAAACGTACCACCGGCAAAACTGATCTCAGGTGTGGCCAGTTGAGCTTGGGGCAACATCTGGATCGGTTTCTTGTCGCGGTAGCCGTACTCATTAAGAAGGAGCGACACCGGCCCGCCGCCGTCGGTTACCAGAGCAACGGTATATTTGTCTGTCCGGATAACGACAGTATCGGCCGGAAGGGTCGAATCAACCGGAGGAGGCGCCAATGTTGCCGACTCCACTGGAGCAGCTGGTGTACCGGGCGTTTGCTGTAGCGGGGCGGTTTGTGTCGTTTCCCATCCGGCTGGTGGCTGAGAAGATGGTTGCTGAATAGAATCAGTGGTCGGTTGGGGCGCGGGCGGCTCGACTAACCCGAAGTACTGCAGAGCCGGAAAATAAAGAATAACAACAGCGACCAGGGCTACAATCAATATTATCGTTTTCCGATCCAAACTCACATCCTTGTTAAACAGTTGTTGTATGGTAATATAACATTATTCGACAGGATCGTAACCCCCCTCATGCCAGGGGTGGCAGCTTAGAAGGCGGCGCGCCGCCAGATAGCAGCCGGTAAAAAATCCATGTTTTCGGAGAGCATCTTCGGCGTAGTGGGAGCAGCTCGGATAAAACCGACAGTTACCACCGACCAATGGGGCTAACACCCCACGATACAAGTAGATAACAAATATCAACGGATAGACAAAAGGGCTGGTTTTACTTCGCCCGGGTGTCTCGGCGGTTGATGAGGTTGAACATCTTGCCGATTTCAGCATCAATGCTTTCGAAATCCCATTTCTTGGTTCTCGTTTTAGGTACTACGCCAACAGTGAGCGGTTTATTCAATTCGGAGCGATGGAGACGAACCGCCTCGCGGAACAGTCTCTTGATCCGATTACGCATAACCGCGGAGCCAAGCTCCTTTTTGACGAACACGCCAAAACGAAATGTATCGCTTCTCTCCCATAGAAGCAAAAAAGAATCCCCGGATATTCGCCAACCGTTTTTGAACAGTCGGTCGATCTCAACCCTGTTTTTCAGGGAGACCAATCCGGGAAATCTATTTTTTTCTGCCAACGCGCGAGGCCAGTCTTTTTCTGCCTTTAGCTCGTCGTCGATTCAGGATACGCCTTCCGCCTACAGTACTCATGCGCTCACGGAATCCGTGGTCATTGAGCATCTTGCGGTTCGACGGTTGATAAGTTCTTTTCATCTCAGTAGTACCTCTATTTAATTCAGCCCGCCAATATAATCATTTTTTGCAAATCGTCAAGGCAGTTGTGCTGCCTTTTTTTATCGGCCGATTCGGGGTGGCCAGCCACTCTAAAGGGTGGCAAACCACTCTAAAGGTGGCAAGCCACTGCCAAAGGACTCCAAGTCGAAACCCCTGGTTCCGCCAGACCGGCGGGTGACCCCCTCAAACATGATTATTAGGGTAAACCGTCACCAGATTCTCAGGGCCAAACGAGGGGAGTGTTGATAAAGTCCCAACCACACGTTGCGGTGGGTCTTGCGGATTCGCGCAAGAGAATTCGTGTGACCCGCCGTCCTTGTATGACAAGTAGTTGCGTGTCGGGTCACAACCAC
>DAOWIM010000193.1 GCA_030640905.1 bacterium | reverse complement strand
CGAGGCCGACCTCCGGCGGATTCTCAGTCCATATGCCGGGAAGGTTGACTATTATGAATTTGATGCTCTGCACCGGTGGATGATCGTTTTCACACCTAAATAGTTGAGTAGCGACTGTCTTTAGTGTCAAGTGAGTTTTGGGTTCCAGTTTTCATTTTTAGCGAGCATGGTGTTAAGAATAGTGAGCATTTTTCTCATAGCCGCAACGAGAGCGGTCATTTTGCTTTTCCCTTGTTGGAGTAGTCTTTGGTAGAAAGCTTTCATGACGGGATTATGGTGGCAGGCGACAAGCGTTGGCATAAATAAACGGGCCCGAACCCTTCGTCGTCCTCCGCCGGTCATGCGTTTACCACGGAATGATCCACTGTCACGGTTGATGGGGGCCACGCCAATCAAAGCAGCAATCTGACGCCGATTCAACTGTCCCAGTTCCGGAACTTCGGTCACTAACATAGTGGCGGTGGTCTCGGCTATACCGGGAACCGAGATCAGGGATTGTACCTTCTGGTTCAACTCTTGTGAAGCACTGACAAGCGTCTGCAACTGCTGTTCGATCTTTTTCAACTCTCGGTCAAACGTCTTGATCACGGCCCCGAGAGATCGAGCGATAACTTTGTCATGGCTGTGTTCCCGACGATTGTACTCGGCAGTCCGCATCTGGAGTAGTTGGTGTCGACGAGCCACTAAGGCCTTCATGAGCCGACTTTTATGGTCACGCATAGGGCGTTCCGGAGGTTTCATGGTGGCAGCGTAGTTGGCCAGTAGCATAGCGTCAATGCGATCAGTTTTGGCCAAGCGACCAACAGCGCGACCAAAGTCCCGCGCCCGACGGGGGTTGATGACCGCTACTGGCAACCCTGCCGACTGCAACGCAACCGCCAGAGAAGTCTCGTAACCACCGGTGCTTTCCAGTACGATCAACTGGGGATCAAGAGTGACCAGGTAGTTCGTGCATCTGACGATACCTCCAGAATGATTCTCAAACTGAATATGAGCCTCGGTAACTGTGTCAAACAGATCAACGTGTGCTTTGGCGACGTCAATTCCAACAAATGTCTTCATGGCATTCCCTTCCTTGCAAATACGGGCTCATTGTTGTACAATGTCCCTAGCGACTGTTCGGGTTGAGACCTGAATAGATGATGTCGGATCACGCTACAAACGGGCTCCAATACGGCCCTAGGGCAGACCGATCTCGACATCACCAAGAGATCTTCGGACAGACCGGAGATCTCTTTCTCTAAATGATTCAGATTGATAACAGTCACTATCGAAAGATACAAGGGCAGAACCTGAAGCGGTTCTGCCTTTTCTATCTTTGTGTTCTGGCAGAACCACTTCGGGTTTTGCCCTACAAGTGCTTTGTTATCATTTTCTCGCAAGATTGACAGTAGGTCAGGTTGCTTGCAACCGTGACCTACAAGGATTAGAATTCGCCGAATGGCTTGATAATTTCTTTGATCGCTTTTTCGTAATTGATAGTGTCGTTGTCGCGACGGACAACAATGAAATAGAACTTATCCCCCACCGAAGCGAGATAGAGACTATCACGCTCCACTTCATAGACACCCTTCTCCCGCAAGCCCGGTTGCCCCGGTCGCGCCGTAAAGATACCAAGTAACGCGTCAATATCTTTCAAGAGAGTAGAGTATATTTTGCGGAAACGCTCCGTTCCTTTGCGATTATGAAAATTGCCATTGCTGTCAAGACAGTGCACCGCCAGCACACCGGGAATAGCGGCAATGTTATCAACACCGGAGAGCTCATCTGTTGTTTCGGCAAGTTTCTTTTTGAGGACGGGTGCTGAGGATTTTGCTTTTTCCTGTACAATCGCCATGACCTCTTTGTGTTGATTTCTGATGATGCGTTCAACCCGCATCTGCTCATCAGCCGAATCAATCGGGGAGTTGAGTTTCTTTTCAACTTTGTGGACAACCTGACCGTCGTTGAAGATAGTCGTTTTTATGCGGGGGTAGGGACGAAACGAGTACTCGGTCTGAATCTGTACCGCAACTGACCCCTTCTTCACCATTGAGGTCTGCCCTGCGGGCATGTATGTTTGACTGGCTGCCATTATCGTTTTTCCAAGCGTACTTCGCTGTTATCGTTGTATTATCGGCAGGATCAGCACGTGGAATAACCGCATGATCGGCAGGAGAAACAACTGGCCTCAAGAAGCATGGCACCGCCGCACTCGGGGCAGATCTCTGCGGCCGGCAGATCGTCTGAATCGGTGGTCTCGCCGGTCCCAAAATGTCTGTTCAAAACTTGCGCAATGGCATCGGGGATTGAAAAAATCCGCGCTCCGTCGGCAAAAACCTGGTTGGCCCCACCGATCCCCCGGAGTTGCCTAATAATGTCACCGACCTCAATACCGCCACGAAGGGCCATCGAGATCAGGCGGCTGATTGCTTCGGTGTCGGCCATTGTAGTATAGCCCGATTTCCCGATCTGAGCGAATACCTCAAACGGACGATCATCATTAAGATTAACCGTGACATACAGTGTCCCATAGCCGGTACGAATCTTCTCGGTAAACCCCGGAAGCTTTGTTGGTCGCTTTACAACGACGTGCGCTTTGGAATCTGAAGGCGACTGCGCCGATGTTGTGCTGAGAACCTGGCTCGGGCGCGAGTTGTCACGATAGACTGTCACCCCCTTGCAACCGGTTCGATATGCTTCCAGAAACGCCGTGCGGATATCATCACGCGTGGCCGACTCGGCAAAATTGATCGTCTTTGATACCGAGGAGTCACAATGCTTCTGGAACGCTGCCTGCATTCTCACGTGATCCTCTGGTGAAATATCAACTGCCGTGAGGAACACCGCCCGAACCGATTCGGGAATTCTCTCAATATCGCTTATTGATCGCCGCTTGACCAACATCTCGGCCAGTTCATCGGTGTAGAACCGGTCTTCTCGTGCCTGCCTCTCAAAGAGACTGTTTGTTTCCACCAATCGGGTTCCATCAAGGACGTTTCTCTGATAGGCTATTGCGTAATACGGTTCGATCCCGGAAGAACAGTCGGCAATGATCGACAGCGTTCCGGTGGGGGCAATGGTTGTAACGGTAGCGTTGCGCATGGCGATATTGTCATGACCGAAGATTGAATTTTCCCAATTAGGAAACTTCCCCCTGCTCTTGGCCAACTCCGATGAATGCTTACGTGCTTCCTCCCTGATGAACGCCATAACGGAGCTCCCCAGAGCGTGCGCTTCGTTGCTGTCATACGGAAGTCCCAGCATAACCAACAGGTCGGCCCAACCCATCACCCCCAAACCGATCCGGCGATTTTTCTGACTTTGAGTTTCGATCTCCTTGATCGGGTATTTGTTTTGATCGATCACATTGTCGAGAAAATGCACACCCGTCCGAACAGTTGCGGCCAGTCGATCCCAGTCGATCGCACCGGACGGATCGGAGCGGCTGTAATCCTCCGGCAGCGGATCGCGCACAAACTTACCGAGATTGATTGAGCCGAGGTTGCATGAATCGTATGGGGGCAGCGGCTGTTCGCCGCAGGGGTTGGTTGCTTCGATTGTCTCATGGGGAAACGTCGGATTGGACTCATTCATGCGATCAATGAAAATGATCCCCGGCTCGCCTGTCCGCCAACCGTGCTCAACTATTGCGGTAAAAACTTCGCGGGCGTTCAGGCGCACCTCACGGCCATCAATCTGATGTACCTGACCGTCGCGAGGATCAATCAACGGATAGTCGACATCTTCTTCAACTACCGCCATAAAACTGTTAGTAACCGCGACTGAAATATTGAAATTGGTCACTTCGCCGGGATCATCTTTACAGGCAATAAATTCCAGAATGTCAGGATGATCGACCCGAAGAACACCCATGTTGGCTCCTCGGCGGGTGCCACCCTGTTTGACCGCTTCGGTGGAGGCGTTGAATACTTTCATAAACGATACCGGCCCGGAGGCAATGCCGGAAGTCGAGGCGACATTCGAGTTACGGGGACGAAGACGCGAGAATGAGAAACCGGTTCCGCCGCCGGACTTCTGAATCAGGGCAGCGTTCTTGTTGGTCTCGAATATCTCCTCCATCGAATCACCGACCGGCAGAACAAAACAGGCCGAAAGCTGACCCAACGACTTGCCGGCATTCATCAGTGTTGGCGAGTTGGGAAGAAACTCCAATCGCGCCATAGCCTGGAAAAATCGGCTCGCGGTCTCTTCGACGGTCGCATCATCGGCACCATAGTTTCGGTCGGCCCCGGCAATAGATCGAGCCACACGAACAAACAACTCCTTCGGCGTTTCAACGACTCTGCCGTGCGCATCCTTGGTTAGATATCTCCGCTTCAGGACAGTCAGCGCATTGTCGGACAGATTTATGTTATCGGATATTTCCACAGTACTCACCTTCGCTAAAGAGATCGGCTATGACCTTTACTAATATAACGGATATCGTACCCTGAAGTGTCACATATTTCTTACCCACAATGTTGACCTGAAAAAGGTCGTCCGCTTTATTGGGATATGATCACAGGGAATCAAGCTTAACTCGGCCGTAACTAACGGACAACGCCTATGCCTTTCTCAATTCCGGAACCTTCGGCCAAACGATCAACCGTTATTGTAGCCGCCGGGGTAGTCTGGCTGGCGGCCGGGCTGTTTATGATTGCCAGTGGGGCTGCAAGACTTACTGAGGCCAAGACAAGTCCTTTTCTTCCGATAGCTCTGGGATTGTTTTTGGGGCTGCTCAAGAGGCGCTTTGTTTTGGGCCGAATGGCGGTGGCAAATATAGCCCGGATTCGAAATCTCGCTCCGCACAAAGAGAGAATCTGCCTGTTTGCATTTCAGGCCTTTCAATCGTATGTCGTGGTGATTGTGATGGTCACCCTGGGGATAGTGTTGCGTAATTCAGCAATTCCAAACGAATGGCGGGCAACGATACTGCTGGCAATCGGCACCTCGTTGGCGCTGGCCAGTTCTACCTATTTCGCTGCACGAAAAACCGGTTAGAGCAGCCTTGCTGTCCCTCACTTCGCCGGCAGGAGATCAGGATCAGATAATCTGATCATATCAAGATAGCTGATACCTTTCAGGCCAAAATAGGCCTCCGGCTCAAGATACAGCTTGTCTTTCAGCGCGTTCGGCAACGTGATGAACTCAAAACCCATCTCCTCAAGGGCGGTGAGCATCTCATCGAGAAAAACAGCGTTAAGGCGATTGGCCCGAAGCAGCAGAATGTGACGGCAGGGTCGGTTAAGTATTTCCTGTGAGAGGCGCTCGCTCCGTTCTACTTCATCCAGCACATGGTTGAGATAGTCGTTCATCAGATCGAAGAATTTAGTTGAGTCCGGCACCTTGCCCATTTTCTCAAGTGACAGATTGTAAACATAATCTTCAACTATCACGGTCGCCGGAACCGCAGTCAACTCGCGAGCCTCAAGGTAGTTCTCAACCTCCCGCTTGCTCTCAACAGTCGTACCATAGTGAAGGAACGGATATCGAAAATACCGCTTTTTCTGGCCGAACCCTGCCAGCATCGTCTCCAGCGCATCCTGCCCGGCGGAAATATCAGTGATGAAATTTTCAGCGTCGAGCTGGTTGTAATCCTGGTACGAATAGGTCAGGTTGCCGAGGATATGGCCGTCGTTGAGCCACTGGCCGAGTATATCGTAGGCATCTCCAATATACTCTCCGACCACAAATCCTGTCGCCTGAACTTTGTGCTTATTGAGGGCCTGAAGGGTCAGGTAGGTAATAGCGGTGCGGTCGATATCGCCAAATCCGCGGGCCGCCGGGAGTTCATCGAAGGTGATAGCAATCCGTCGCGACTTCTTGTTGGCTGAGGTTACCTCTTTCCCTTTCTCCCCGCCAAGCGCCTGAAAACCGGCCGCCAGCAGCAGAAAAATGGCAATCAGACCGCCCCACGGCAAGTTGCGACGCTTGATCGCTGGGTGAGTACAGTCCTGGCTGGCTCTTGAATTATTCATCTGTGTCCGGTACGCCGAAATCGGAGCGAAATCAACAAAAACTAAGCTAAATCGAGATTGGGGCGCGGCGGCGCTAAATACATCGCATTGTTATCATGGTGTCCTATCGCCACTTACGAGGTTAATCGGAGATATTTCGGGAAATATCCACAACAGGGCTTTCATTTTGCAACATTATGTATTATATTAAAACGATGTATTAAGGCAGAGATGCCTGCGAGACGAGGTGGAATATCAAACAATACCAATGCGGACCGAGAGTATGAATAAAAAGGTAATTATCGCTGCCAACAACATGATCTTTACGTCTAAGATCATGTCGACCCTGGACGGCATGGAAGCTGAGGGCATCAAGGCGATCCGCTCCGACGACATTTTCAGCAAAGCTCACTCTCTCAAGCCCGATCTGATCATTATTGATCTGAATCTAAACGGCATTGAGGCGCCATCGCTTATCAACAAACTTCGCTCCTACGGGGCCACTCAGGACATACCGATTGTCTGCTACTCGCCTATGGTTCTCAAAGAACAGATGAAGGCGGCCAAGACAGCCGGGGCAACCGAGGTTTTCCCAAACTCGAGAATGAGTTCGCGGATGACCAAGATCCTCAGCAAGTATGTCGATAACTGAGCCGACCAAGACCGAGAAAAAGCCGGGTCAGAACGACCCGGCTTTTTTGTGCTCAGGATTTTCCGCACATCAACAATACAGTTTCTTGAGCCTACGGGCACTCGGGCGGCTTATCCATCGCCAAAGAGCCAGAAGTACTCTCAAGTTTCAGTGGGCGACCCGCTGTGCCCAAACAAAAAGCTTTCGCATCCCACACACACTGAACATCTTAGCCTCCAATCGGTTAAAGCGTATAACAGATGGTGACTATGCGAAGAACATTCTGCATCACATTGTTTCTGGCCACGTTGGCTGTACTCTCGGTACGGGCGATTGATCTCGACTCGCTGCTGCTTAAGTCGGTCGGAGGAGCGCCTGCTATCGAAACGCTTGAGAAGATGACCTCGCTACAGGTGGAAGGAACCGTCCGGATGAACACCATGACGGGTCGGTTCACCGAAGTGTACCTCGCACCTGACAAGTTCTATCTCGAAGTTGATTTTGGCGGCTTCCGACTGGTACAGGCGTATGACGGAAATACTGCGTGGCAAAAAGATCAGAATGATCGGGTTGCTGAACTGACCGGGATGGAACGACGAGAACTGCTCAAGAATTTGTATTTCGAATCGTACTCCTATCTTTTTTCTGATCGTCTCCCCGGTTCAATCGAATATCAGGGTGAGGCCGATCTCGACGGCGAGACCTACCACCGGGTAGCATTCTATCCGTTCGACACTGACACTGTCATCGTCTATTTTGATCTGGAGACCGGGTTGAAAGAGGTCACCACCAGTTACCTCGATGACATGAAGTCATACGTATACGCCGAACGGTTTGACACTGTCGCCGGAGTTGTTTTCCCCGCCAGCACAAGAACGATCACCGAAGACGTTCCGATCACCACCGAATTTGAGATAGAGAAAATCGAGTTAAACAAACAGGTGCCGGACGGATTGTTTGCCCGTCCGTTTAAATCAAGAACGGATTTCTATTTCCCGCCGGAGAAGGACCGGGTGGAAATCCCAATTGAATACAGTGACGGACATCTCCGAATCGAAGCAACAATCAATGGGGAGAAAAAAGCCCGCTTCATTCTCGACACCGGTGCCTCGGCGAACATGCTTCACTTGCCGGTAATTGACGGCATGGATATTCCGAAAATCGGCGCTCTGCCGGTTCGCGGTATAAGTGGGTACGACGAAGCGGCCCTGGTCCAGCTTGATTCGCTGTCGATTGGGGAGTTGACTCTCTACGGCCAGGTAGCTGGAACGCTTGATCTGGCGGCAGTGGCCGGTCGGGATCGTGGGCCGTTTGGCGGCTTGCTTGGATACGATTTCCTGTCCCGATTCCCGATCCTGATAGACTACGAGAAATCACAACTCACTGTTTTCAAACCCGATGGCTTCGTGCCACCAAGGGGCGGAATTGAAGTACCATTCAGCTTGACCTTGCAAACGCCTACTGTGACCTGCGAACTGGCTGGTGTTAAGGGTGAGTTCATTGTCGATCTGGGCAACGCCCTGGGATTGTTGGTCCACAACCGATTCTACGAATCAAACCGTCTCGACACTGTCTTGCAGCATATCACCAACCATCCCGGTTTTGGCGGCGTTGGGGGGAAACTCTCGGGAAGAATGGCCGAGGCTGAGTCGTTTCGGATGGGTGAGGTCAGGTTTGGCTCGGTTCCGGTCATCCTGCCGGC
Organism: bacterium; assembly: GCA_030640905.1. Taxonomy (GTDB): domain Bacteria; phylum Zixibacteria; class MSB-5A5; order GN15; family FEB-12; genus DAOUUR01. Next base: position 1,270 of record DAOWIM010000193.1, on the reverse strand, counting down.
CGAGGCATCCGGGATGAGCCGATCTGGAGAGTTAGCCGGTAATATCGGCAATCCGCTTTTGGAACATTTTCGCGTACTTTTTGACTATAACTCAGGTAGAATCATTCTCTATCAGGCCGATAATTAGAAGCGAAGGACTATACTCGGATTTCGGTATGAATTTCAGCTCGACTTGTCACTTGCATGGGGGATGGCCGCGCTGTTTTGACGACCGATCCGGACACAACAAGTACAAACGATTTGCAGGAGTAAGATGAAAGTAGGCGTTCTCACAGGTGGCGGTGATTGTCCCGGACTCAACGCGGTAATCCGTGCTATCGTGTACAAAGGTATCACCCGCTACGGCTATGACGTGCAGGGAATTTACGAAGGCTGGAAAGGGCTTCTCAACGGCGGCAGGGTTGCACCCCTGGCGATTGAGGATGTTTCCGGCATCCTTGCAACCGGCGGTACTATTCTAAAAACCTCGCGTACCAACCCGTTTGCAATCAGAGACGGCCTGAAAAAGGTACGGAAGAACATAGACAAGTACGGCTTCGATGCCCTGATTGCTATCGGTGGCGAAGATACCCTCGGTGTCGCCGCCAAGCTCAACAAGGCGGGTATCAAGATCGTCGGCGTACCCAAGACAATCGATAATGATGTTGCCGGCACCGATCAGACTTTTGGATTCGACACCGCCGTCCAGATTGCCACCGAGGCAATTGATCGGGTCCGTTCCACAGCCGAGGCGCACAATCGGGTTGTCCTGGTCGAGGTGATGGGACGCCATGCCGGATGGATTGCGGTCAAGAGTGGCATCGCAGGTGGAGCCAACATGATCCTGGTCCCGGAGTATCCGGTTGATGTCAACAAGGTCGTCACCAGCATTGTCAAACGTCACGCCCGCGGCGAACCGTCTTCGGTCATCGTGGTGGCTGAGGGAGCAAAATTGAAAAACCAGAAAGGCAAAGGGGTCGATATGACGGTCACCGAAGACAAGGATGAGTTCGGTCACAAACGACTCGGTGGTATCGCATTGGCCCTGTCGCTGATAATCGAGGAACGAACCGGTTTTGAATGCCGCAACGTAATCCTGGGTCATATTCAACGAGGCGGCACGCCAACCGCCACCGACCGTGTTCTCTCCACTCGGTACGGTGTGACGGCTATCGACCTGGTGCACCAAAAACAGTTTGGTAAGATGACGGCCCTTCGCGGCACAAAAATTATCGCCGCGCCGCTGGCCGCAGCGACGAAATCACCAAGAACAATCGACAAAGAATTCTAT
>DAOWIM010000182.1 GCA_030640905.1 bacterium | reverse complement strand
GACCTGCCTGACTGTGATAGGGATGATGTTTGGTTCCGGCCAATGCCGGAGCGGAGGTATGACATGAGATATTCGTATTTGGTTCTGGTTCTTGTTCTCTCGCTGTCGCTGGTGATCGCTTGTTCCCAGAAACAGGATGAAGCTGACCAGATTGAGCAGGAGATGTTGGCCGCCGAACAGGAGGCGGCAGCGGCTGCTGCGGATTCGATAACCACCGACCCGGCGGCAACTCCGCCTGCGGATGTGGCGGCAGTACCGGCCGAGGAGACATCATCGTATGCGCCAACGACCGATGAGGGAGAGGGGTTCGCAATCCAGATCGCCAGTTGCGAATCAGTGGAGTATGCCGAGCATCTGGTAGAACTTTATGCCGGTCGCGGCTATGAGCCATACATTACCGAGTATGACCTCAACGGGCAGCTTTACTATCGGGTGCGCCTCGGTGGCCTGGCGACGCTCACCGATGCGAAAGCTCTCAAGAATGATCTGATTGATCGTTACTCGGTCAAGTGCTGGATTGACAGGTTGTAGTCGCCTCGACACGCCGTCTCTCTGACAATTTCTCAGAAACATACCAACCGGAGTGCCGATAAGGGTGCTCCGGTTGTTGTTGTCTATAAGCAGGTTACGCGCAATAACTAAAGGAGCACTCCATGAATAGCCACACTGAATATATGACTTTTAACACCGAGAAGCGTCGTGACTACATCAATATCACAACTGATATCGAGAAGGCTTTGGCCAAGAGCGGCATACAAGAAGGGTTTGTGCTGGTCTCGGCGATGCATATCACTGCAGGCGTTTATATCAACGACGCTGAGCCCGGTTTGATTGCCGATATTGACGAATGGCTGGACAAGCTGGCGCCGCTTGGTCCCGACTATCGGCATCATCGTACCGGCGAAGATAACGGCGATGCTCATCTGAAAAACCTGATGATTGGTCCGCAGGTCATGTTGCCGATTACCGAAGGCAATCTCGATTTAGGGCCGTGGCAGCAGGTGTACTATGCTGAGTTCGATGGCCGCCGTCGCAAGAAACTCATCATCAAGATTATCGGGGAGTAGATACCGGGTTTTGTGGCTGGCCCGCCACGGTCGAAGATGCGCTGTGGCGTGCGTGCGGGTCCTCGTCTGCTGCAGAAATGTAGGGAAGAACCCGAAGTGGTTCTGCCAGCACGTAGAATGGTGTTGGAAAGCAGAACCGCTAAAGGGTTTTGCCCTACTCGACTAAGCCTTGATCATTCATGAGTTGGTCAAGAGTGGCAATGTCTTTGAAGTTGCGGGACAGTCGGTCCGTCTTTTCGCAGAGCAGATATTGGATCCGTGGATTCGCCTTCAGGTAGGCGAGCATGTCATTGAAAACCTTGCGCCCGGCACCTTTTGCAGATTCGGCCTCCTGAAACTCTCGGACTATCTTCAAACCCTTCTCGTAGGCGTACTGCTCGCGCTCTTGCTCCTTGGATGAGACGCGAGCATAAGCTACAACTGAATCAGTCATGGACTCTTCTACGCTCTCTTCAGCGTCACCACAGGTTCATTCGCCAACATCTGTCGGATTACTTCTGGGTCCGGGATACCCAACGCTTCAGCGAACGCTAAATCGATTTTCTTCAGGACAGGGTCATGATCAATCTGGGCAAAGGGTAGAATAGAGTCCTTCATCACCGCAGCAGAGGCCGCATTTAGCTTCCTCATCTGCCTAGTGGATAACTCTCTTGGATCAAGAACCAGAAGCTCTTCCAGCGACGGCTTCTTAAAGTCAATCCATGCCCCTTCAGTTTCCTCTCGCTGAGCGACCATGTTTATGAACCCATAAGTAGAGTTAAGCCACATTGCCAGAATATCCGCGCAGTCTGCGACAGAATCTAGGAGTCGAACAGGCCACCACACATTAGACAACACGGAAGTGCTACATTGAACGGCCAATAGTCTTTGAGTATTCAACCGGACTCGCTCGGCCAACAGTAACTGGCCAGCCTTGGGCCACAGGTGTTCAAGCTTCCGTAGAGGTCTCCCTCCTCGGGCTTCACTCAATGGTGATAGCCATCGATTTGGAAGCTGGTGTATGCTCGTTACACTCTCCGAGTTGTGACCCCAGAATGCAGGAAAGGCCGTAGCCACATCAGATAGCTCGAAGCCGTCGTGAATGTCGCGCCGATCAGGCCCGAGAGTGGCAATCTCTCGCAGACTGCACATTGGTATGTCGGTTGTCGTCGAAGTTCCAGGAATCCAAACTCGTTTGTTGCGGAGCTGATACGCAGTTCGCAACAGATCACTTTGAGCGAAGGCACATGGCAGCATCCAGGAATTGAGACTCTTCAGGTTCTGCCAGTCTACGGAGATTGCTTCTCCAACACACTGCTCTCCGACTTTAAGGAGCTTAGCCCCTTGTCCGCTTTCAAGACTGGGGGGCCTGGAATTGACCGGGTCGCCCACCGCTTGCGGTGGGTTTCTCCCCACCAAATAGCCAACCCCGCTGCCCCAAAATCCCCACCACATCACCCCTGATCGTATGATCCTCTCAAATGGCAAAGGATAAATCCGTCTGAAGCTTAAAGGAGAGTCGAAATTACTACCAACCCACCACTGCGAAACCGAAAAAACACAAAACGAACCCATTTCCCCGGACGGGGCAGCCTGGCAGATGTGGACCCGCGGCGGCGGGCCGGTCACGAGTTTTGGGGCTTGCCTGCCTGCTACGGGCAGGTCGGTGGTGGCGGGCCCAGCGGTGTACCGAAGAGGTAGTCGACCAGATAGGTAATATCAGATATGTTGATGTCCTCTTCAGTGTCTCCGTTGGCGTTGCCTTCTTCCTGACACGGGGGAGCAGGACCAAGCTCTGGTGTGCCAAAGAGGTAGTTAATCAGATAGGTAATATCAGAGATGTTGATGTCTTCTTCAGTGTCACCGTTGGCGTTACCACGAATGCCTTTGCAACAGCCCGGCTGACAAACAGATACCACATGGTCAAGAAGCCATTGCCGTGCTTTGGCAACATTATCAAGCAGGTCGCCGACAGGTCCGTTTCTAACGGTCGTGATCACCGAATAGATCGATACGGTATCGTCGGGACCGATAGTATGATCATCAAAGAAGGTCATGACGGCATGCTGGTCGGTAGTGGCAGGATCGACCGAGTAACCTGATGCCTGCATGCGTGTGTACATCGGTTCCGCCTGGAGACTGTTTGTAGGGTATACATAGG
>DAOWIM010000117.1 GCA_030640905.1 bacterium | reverse complement strand
TGTTCGTTCTTGATCTATTTTTTTTCTTCGACTTTCCCATGTCCTACTCTCTCAGCGGTCTCCCAGACCGGTTTGGTGTAGTCGCACGCCAGCGTGTTGGCCGGGGCGATGATATCGTAAAGAGGCTGTCTGACAATATGCGAGCCTGGGTATGACCCCGCCCGCTTCAGACTCCAGCCATCTCGTTTTCTCTTGTCGGCGCCGCCTTTGCGGTCTCCCCGACAGGCATCTGGCTCATCAACGGGAACTTGATCTTATACTCGGAGTTAACCAGCACCAATTGTTTGGCCAGATTGTTCTCGGTGTTAATCATGATCGGTCCCTGGAGATTTACCGAAATTTCCGTGGGGTCCTCGCCGATAGTGACAATGACGTAGGTCTCAACGTTGTTCACATCGTCGATCTTGATCTCGCCAACTTCCATGGCATTGATTTCGATCCGATAGTCCGGATAAACCAGGACCGGGTTTACTACCAGAAAGGCAACCGCTGGTTCATCGACCGCCTGCAACCACATGAATGGTTGGATTTCATCGATCTCAATTAAGACAAATCGCTTGAATTCCTCAAAGCCAAGAATCGGCTTGGCCATGGTGATGATTTTGTCTTCCGGTGTCTCTACAGGACCGAATCTCGTACTGTTTACAATCATAGGAACCTATCCCTTGCCCCGCTTACCACAAGAAGTCCAGAAGCGACGGCTGAATTATTTTGGCGCTCGCTATCAACGAGGCCTTGAAGTTATTTTCATATGTGGCCAACTCGGTGACGAGACGCGTAATATCGGCGTCTTCGACTTCCGAGAGCCGACGAGTGTAAGTAAGTTCAATATCAACCAGGCGCGTGGAAGTATCTTCAAAACTAAGACCACGGGCACCAATTCCTGCACGCAGGTAAAGGAGGTGCTCAATGGCATCATCCATATTCTGCATAAGCAGTCCAACACCTTCAGCATCGTTAGCTTCAAGTGAGTCGGCCAGTACCAGCAGTGATCCCATCATGTCGCCCGAACCGAAGATGCCCATCTCCTTGGCGACCCGTCCGGTTCCGATATCATTGATAGAAAGCGATGTTGTCTGGTTATTGTTTACAATCTGGATCCCGCGGTTGTCGGCATTGATTGAAGCGATAATATCCAGCCCGAGAGCAGGATCGTTCAGGGCATCCAACATGTCCTGAATAGTGACAATCGTCGGGGCGGAGAGATCAACTGACCGCACCGTATTACCCTGTCTGATCTCTATAACGCCTAATTCCTGGCCGTATGTGGAGTTCAGATCGGCCACGTTGCTGGTGAGAGCGAGTGCTGGGTCAAGATCGGAACCATCCCGATCGCCGTTGAACTGGCTAAGGATGCCAAGATCAAGAGCGGTCGTGTCACCGTTCTCCTCGACCTTGAAATCAACCACCGGGTTCAGGTCTGTTCCGACCAGATTGGGGGCGATATTGCCCTGAATGCCGAGAGAAGCAGCCGTCGTTGACAACGCATCGGTTTCTTGTACGCTCAACCCCAGCGGAACGCCGTTGGCGTCGATAATCTCAAAGCCCGTGTTGGCGGCGTTGAGTTGAATAGTAACATTATTTATGGCTGGATCGGCTGCAATCGCAGCATTGAATTTCGTGATAATGTCGTTGACAGTCGTCGAACCGGTCAAGTCTATGTTGAGATTGAGAGCAGCCCCATCGGTCAGACGAATAGAGCCTGTTGACAGATCGACTCCGGTCCCGCCATTGAGATTGGCCAGCGGAGTTGAAGTTGAGATCAGGCCGCTCTGGATAGTCGTAAATGAAAGGTTGTTCCCCTGTCCACCGACGGCCACCGTAAGATTGTTGATCGGAGGCACATTTGCGGTTAAAGCATTGTTGATGGTCGTGGTCACATCACCAATAGTAACAGCCGCACTGAGATCAACATCGACTGAAATCCCCAGGTTCTGATCGATAATTCTGATCGTCCCCGGCACCTGACTGATACCGTTACTGCTGTTCAGATCGCTCAGAAGCGTGGTGGCGCTCAGTCCGACATTCAGGTCAGCGTCGCTTCCCAGATCGGAGAGATGTTTGAGGAATACGTTATCACCGTTTAGATTGACCTGGCGTCTGACCGCCGCGCCTATCTGAAACTCAATCTTGCCGGAATCTCCGACATAAGTAACGCCGGTGTTTGTCATTTGCAGGGGTTTCTGGTTTGTCCTGAAGCCGGAGAAAACATACTTGCCCTCCAACTGCTCTTCAGACATCTGGAACATCTGATCAATCAGCGACCTGATTTCAACACCCGCAATAGCTCGGCCTGTTGAATCCTGAGTGGCGTTGGCCATAGTGACAGTGATTTCCTTGGCCGTGGTCGCCATGTTCTTCATTTCGGCGAGACCACTGTCATAGACCTGAACCCAGTTCTGAGCCTGATAGATATTGTTCTTGTACTGGGCCGTCTTGGCCAGCTCGGCCCGAATATCGAGGTCTCGAATAGTCCCCAGGGGATCATCGGAAGGTCGATTGATTCGTCGACCCGACGACATCTGGGTTTGCATGTTCATAAACCTGGCCAGAGCGCGCTGTGTATTTGATAGCACGCGGCTGGTGATCATGGCGTTGGTGACGCGCATAGGTTTTTACCTCTGCAGTTTCTCGCGTTCTAAGGTTTGGCCTGAGAGCCGCCCGATCTTCGAGGACGTCTATTGCCTGCGTCATCTTCCTTGTAGCGAATTTCTGTCGATTTGGTCGGGGGTATATTTTTACCCTTGATCTTGTTCTTGATCATGTTGACCACTCCGAGGATATCTCTTTTGGCAGATTTCGAGGCATCGCGGTTCTCCTGCCTTATCCTGACATAAACTTCTTCTCGGTGAACGATCACATTCAAAGGCGCTTCGATACCGAGCCTGACCTGCCGTCCGTGAACGCCGAGGACCGAGACCTTGATATCATCACCTATGGTGATGGATTCACCTAACTTCCGTGTCAATATTAGCACAAAACCCTCCGTGGCTTCTTATCCCCCTTTTGGGGACAGCTAATTTATCTACCGCCCGACAATTCCCATACGATTGATGACCGTTTCGAGCGCCTGATCCATCGTCGTGATTACCCGAGCGGCGGCATCATAGGCATGCTGGTGTCTGACCATGTTGGTCATCTCTTCATCCAGCGAAACCCCCTGTACCGACTGTCGGGCCTGCTCCACCTGCTCAAGGAGCAGGGTATAACTATCCGAAAATGACTGGGCTTCGCGAGTTTCGATGCCCAGCTTACCTATCAAGCTATTGTAGAAATCGTTCATCGTGCTGGAACCGTTGGACATTACGGTTTGTTTTCTCAGGTCATGCATGGCCAGCGCTATCGTATTGTCTCCGATCTCCCCTGAGCCTGATGCAGCGATGCGCGACGGCTCGCTGACGATCTCTGAGGACAGACGTATGTTTACGGCAGTCATGTATGTGGTATCGAATAGATTTCGCCC
>DAOWIM010000180.1 GCA_030640905.1 bacterium | reverse complement strand
GTCACACCAATCCCCAGTCGTGAGATTCATAACAGAACCTACACTGAGCACCCCCTGCCTTCAACAATTTTTTCAGTGATTCAGCAGGAAAACCTGCCCGCGATAAAACGATGTGCGGCGATTCTGCTCCCGAAAAGCGATCAGGTCGCGCAAAAACAGGTCCTTTTCATCGATTGAAATCTCGGACCTGAGAACGGTGGTCGGGTAATCAATGTTCAGCACGCGTCGATTGACCCGGATATCAAGAAGCCCCGCCGGGAACAACCGGTCAGCAGTAACGGCGATTTTTAGATCAGAGAGCGAGAAAGTCGGTGTCTCTACGTAACCCGATGGCGATACTGCTCCGGCGATAACATCGGATCTGCGACGCCGATCAATAACCTGAACGTAACGGCCTTTCTCGGAGATTGCATTAAAGAGATTTTCCAGAGCCGAGGGACACCCAATCTGGCTTGAGTTACGCAGATAAACAGTGATCGGCTCGGCACCCTCGAATTCAAAACGCGCCATCAGGAAACCAGCAGGCGGACTCTCCGCCTGCCCCCCATCTCGATTCAGGACAATCTGGTCAGGATATCGAGAACAAAGGCGGACCAGGTCATCATAATCGAACTTCGTCAGCCCCAACCGTCTGCTCTTGACAGATATCTCGCCGGACGAACATACCTGAACCGGGAGGTGCTCCAAACCGACATCGACACAGGCCTGAACCTCGGCAGTCTTTTCCAGCAGGAGAAAATCCCCGCCGCCAATTTCGGTGGCGAGAAATGGATGGTGAATCAGAGCAGCGGTATTCTCCTGCCCTGTTTCAGCTCCATCGGCGCGCTCATAGGAATGGAGGCGGTCGGCGGCTACAATCTGGATTTTCGGTATTCCGGCAATATCCATATCGGTCCATTTAGCAAGCTTCATGCCGCGCCGAGCATCGGCGTTCACCAGTTAAGCCTCAGCAGCCCTTAACGATACAAATAGTTGAGATTCCAGAGTAGAAGCTGGGGTGAAACCGAACGGCAATTCATCGAATTGGTTCACAAAATGTGCAATTGGCCGCAGTGAAAAATCCTGCTATCGGTGGCGACTGACAACAAGCTGGTGGATTGACGATGATTCAAATGGGCTTTCATCGTAGTTGCCATATTTGGCTTCGATGGTAAAACCGTTATAATGGAGTAACGCATCGAGTTCCTGGGGGTAAAGGATGCGCATATTGAGCTCTCGGACCACCTCATCCCGATCACCGAACTTGTAATACCACTTGATTCTGTTGATCTGACTGGCCGCATCGTAAACGTTGTTCTCCGTAATCGTAACCATTCCGCTACCATCGGGATTGGAGCGTTCCATTACGGAGTAACGCTTACCGGCATCTCTCAGCAGAATATCAAGACGAGGGTTAAACCAATCGATGACAAACCTACCGTCGTCAGCCAAATGCTTCTTAACACAGGCGAACAATGCCTCGTGACTCTCGCGGTCGTGGATGTGGGCTATCGAGTTGTACGGAATAAAAATGAGATTAAATTTCTTCTGAAGTTTGAACGTTCGACAGTCCGCTTCAATCCACTCGATCTTCAGTCTTTTCTCGGCAGCCTTCTTTCGGGCACGCTCGAGCATCGGTGGCGACAAATCAATTCCAACGATCTCAAAGCCTTTCTCGGCCAATGGAATAGTGATTCTTCCGGTTCCGCAAGCCAATTCCAAAACAGGCCCGCCAAATTTCCCGGCTTGCTCCAGGTAAAATGGAACATCTTCTACGAAGTACTTGTTTTCCAGGTCGTAGAGGCAGCCGTCAACGTACAGTTGCTGTGAATCGTCTGGCTTTATCCCACTCATCCTCAAAGCCTGTCTGATATCATCACAGTTCCTCTTGTTATTAACCTAATCGTGTGAATCAGGGGTAACGGAATCATCATGGATATTAAGCCATTCATATACTTTGTCAACAACCCATCGGGCTATTCGCTTGTCCGGCAGAAGTCCCCTGGAAGCTAACCGTACGTCGTGATCGGAAAACATCTCAGCACCCTTGATTTGCATGCCACCCAAACTTGCTGAGGAGTTCATCACCAACTTCTCGACACCCATTGATAGGTACATACCGACAACGAGTATGTTTTCATGCTTATCCAAGGCACGAAATATCACGGGGGCGCCGTCAGCCATAAATCCCTGGCCCATTTCAACAAAGCTATAGTCGAAGTATTGTATACCGAGCGCCCCACAAATGTGGGCACCTATTTCTTTTGATTGCTGTTCCCACAACGGTTCAAACCAGCGGTCCCCGTGGGATAAGATTATAAGAGCTGATCTTGTGGGATCGTCCATCAACTCCGAGACTCGATCCGTTAGAATCTCCGTTATTGTACTGACATCAATGGTCGGACCGATAGTCAGTTTCATGTCGGTGTCAACAATCTTGATTCCTTCCTCGCGCAATTGTTCAACCGCGCGTTTTTCAGAATGGAGTCCGAGTATTGTCGGAAGATCATAGAAAGTGTGGCTTGATGGCCCAATAAACAACGGCAAAACATATACCTGCTCAATGCCCAGTTTCTCCATATCGGCAAGAGCACTCGCAACCGAAGGTTCAGTAAACTCCATTAAGGCAACACGTACTACCGCAATGGCCTGAGACTGTTCGCTGTCAAGAATTTCCTTTACCTGTTTTTCTACATCAAGCACTGGCTGGTTCCAAACATCAAATGGGGCGCCATGAGCAACAATAAGTAACCCGCGCTTTTCTGTAGCGTTAGTGAAGCTGCCAAACAGAAAAATCAAAGCCAGTGCTAATACCAAAGTCCAGTATCTCATGCTGTACCTCTCAATACTTTATTTAATGTCCAATTGAATCTATTTGAAAATGATATTCATTTTCATTTAAGTTTCGGATGCAAATATATACTCTCCAGTTGGTCTGTCAACAACTTATTATCATTTTATTTAGGGTGGGCTAATATAAACCAGTGTACTACAGCCTTGCATATTTCTGGAAGGGCATGAAGCGTTGTCTTGAGAAATCTTTTTCGCTTTTCTCAAGACGGACCAGGTTGGCTTGTCGAAGTGATGGATATTCCGATGGCGGCCAGAGGGCACGGTTGGAGATCGACTCCAGATAGCTGATTGACAGCTTGTATTTTGCGCTGTACTCCTTCAGCAGCCGCTTGCGTTCGGAATTCTCCGTAAGCAGGCGCGACCTGCCATCAAAAGCAAAAACTAATTGTGGAGCAGATGAAACCACGTTTAAGGATCGGATGTTTTCAGAGACCAAATTGGAGCCGATAAATTCCAGAAGACCAAAAAAGGCCCCAAACTCAAGATCAATCAGCGTACCTTCGGCCCGACAGCGAAAAAGAACTCCGTAATCTGGAATGGCAAAGGCAATCAGTCCATTGGAGAACCCTTTTTCGCCCAGGATTGTGTCAACCGATGCATTCCGAATAGCAGCAACATAACATTTCAGTGGCGGGCGGTCTATTTTCATGTCTTCGGACCACTGCAAAGTCAATGCCACCTGAGCCGAACACAGGCGCGCAGCGAACAGGCTTAGCTGTATTGAGTTACAAGGGATAGCCGATTACAATCGGACGGCAATCGGGAAAACCATGAACCAAAAGTACACTATTGCTCGGTTGATTTCACAAGGGATTGTTTCAAAGGCCCTCTGGCTTCAATGTATTTGCCGGTGGCGCGGGCAAATACGGTTCCATCCTCACCTGTGGCTTCACTCTCGGTGATGAACATGCGGCCTCTGGTCTTTACTATTTTCCCGACAAATCTCAGCTTCTCTCCAACCGGAACCGGCTTGAAAAAGCGCACCGTCATCTCAGCAGTTACGGCATATCGTTGATCTGCCAGGATCGCCTTGACCATAACCTCATCAAGAACGGTTGCAATAATGCCACCATGATAGATGTCCTGATAGCCCTCAAAATCCCGCTGGGCCGTCAACTCGGTAACTACCTGATTCCCGTCGGAGTAGAACTTGGCTTTCAAACCGCACCTGTTATCGTCCCCACAGACAAAACAACCGGGATACTTCAGCACTTCTTCCATACTGTGATATGTAGGTGAACGAGTGGCCGATGTCAACAAAACTCGGTTGGGCCGCAGGTCGGTCGCAGCATCTGCTCTGGCATAAAAAAAGCCCGGCGTAAACCGGGCTTTGGGATTCTCTTGCTATATGCTTAGGTGGCACTTGACGGTATGCAGACTTCCACAGTGCTCGTCCAGTAGGTAGTGCCACGGCGGATTGTCTGCGTCACGACGCCATCGGCGAAGACCAGGCTGAAGGTCCAGGTGCGTGTTGTCGGATCACCCGCTCCATCCTGACTGACGAACTCGATTGTACCGGTAACAGTTCCAGAGGTCGGACAGGCGTTCGACCAACCCGACATACTCTGTACCACAACCAGATCGGTGGCTGTGGCTGTGAAGCTGAAGTCTCTGATCCTGTCGGGCCAAATATCGGGATTGCTTGAGTAGTCTTTTGAATGCACGTGGAATTCACTGGTGCCATTGATGGTGGCTGAAGTGGTATTGAGACCAGTATAGACAAACCTCTGTTCGCCATCGAATTCCACATAGTCAACAGTCGTATCGGACATCGCAAATATCCACTGGTGACCATAGGTCATTGACGCCAGGCCGGACGATGTTGCCTGAGGAGCGCCATCGACACCTCGGTACTGGACCGAATCGCGGATGGCAATTCTGTAGGCTGTTTCGACCTGTGAAACATAGACAATGTGCCAACCGCCCGTATAGACGGACGAGGCCGAATCTGTCTCTGGATCAATCGGTCCATAGTTGACCGGGTCAACCAACGTATCAGTTACCATTTGCGAAATGCAAACCAGTCCGCTCTTGGTAATGGCAATGGTTGAATCGATAAATGTTCCAACCTGTTCGTTGATAACAAGGTATTCGGGGTCGGTGACATCGCCCGGCGTAGCCTGGGTCGAAACGACTTCGTCCTCGGAACACCCTACCCAGACCATAGTGAGGCACGTCACAACAACCAGACCCAACAGCAACTTTAGTGATTTGTGAGAACGCATCCGGCGTCTCCTTTCCTTTGAATAGTCGCTGTTGAGTCTGTCTGGAAGCTCGGGCTACTGCAGGAGGAAAGCCATGATAGCTTTCTGAATGTGCAGTCTGTTTTCTGCTTCATCGAACACCACCGATTGCGGTCCATCCATAACCTCATCAGTAATCTCTCGTCCTCTTTCAGCAGGCAAACAGTGCATTGCAATCGCCTTCGGTCCAGCCAATGCCAACAGTGAGTTATTCAGTTGGTATTTACTCAGCTTATCTACTTTCTCATCAACAAGATGCTTCCGCCCCATCGAGGCCCACACATCCGTATAGATAACATCGGCATCGGCAACCGCTTCTTTAGGGTCTTCGGTAATGAGAATCCTACTCTCTGAGTTGGCTCTGGCTTTTTCTACAATCGCTGGATCGGGCTGGCAATCAGCAGCGGTACCAATCCTGAAATCAAGCGGTATCCGGGAGGCCAGATTCAGCCAGCTGTTGGTGATATTGTTACCATCGCCCACATAGGCAACGCTGTAGCGCTCTTTTGGTTCAAGGTGCTCCAGGGCCGTGAAATAATCGCCAAGAATCTGACAGGGATGAACCAGATCAGTCAGTCCATTAACGATCGGTACACTGGCGTGGCGGGCCAACTCTTCCACATCCGACTGCTTGAAAGTGCGGATCATGATCAGTCCCACGTAGCGCGAGAGCACATGGGCGGCATCGGCGACCGATTCCCGTTCTCCGAGCTTGATCTCCTTGTCGGTGATATAGATGGCATTGCCACCCAATTCGCTGATCCCAACCTCAAAGGAGACCCTCGTCCGCAGAGAAGCCTTGGTGAAAATACACGCGACCGACTTACCTTCAAGCGGTTTGGGTGAAATCTCGCCGTTCTTCATTTTCCCGCAGAGTTCGAATATCTGCTTGAGTTCGTCGGCCGTAAAATCTGTGATCTGGCATAGTGAGCGCGGCATGGCTCCTCCTTTGCGAATGGACATCGATAGCTACAACAAAATCGTGAGGAATAAAGAGCGGCAATGGGCCACTGTCAAGCAGTTAGAAGCAGGTTTCTCCGTTTCGTACCGATAACGGCTGTTCAATAAATGAACAATCCAGCCAAGCCGCCGACCGGGT
>DAOWIM010000122.1 GCA_030640905.1 bacterium | reverse complement strand
GTCAACTCTTCGGTTCTCCGGTGCAACTCGGCGTTCTCCAGCGCCATAGCGGTCGAACGGGTTACAACCGAGAGCATCTGATGCTCCCTCTCCCTGAAGGCATCAGGCCGGTCATTTTCGGCCACCAGCGCACCCATTGTCCGCCCGTGCGCAGTCAGCGGTACAATCATCACCGATCGCGTCCTCTTACCCAGCGGCAGGTAATCATCCCGTCCCGTGATATCCTTCACCGTGATCGGCTCGTCCATCTGGCAGACTTTCCCCACTAGAGCGATATCCGCCGCTTCGATAGCCTTCAGATGGAAATTGGTCCTGCCATTTTCGTGACGCACACGATAGAGGAAATTGCCTTTGGTATCTCCAAGGATCATGGCAAATCGCTCAAGCTGTAGAACATCGGCAAGGATTCGGCTGGTCTCTTTTATGACTCCGGTAGTATCCAGCATCGACCCCAGGATGCGAGTGTTTTCATACATCATCTCAAGTTGTGCCTGAGATTTTTCAAGCTCGGAGGTTCGCATGTTAAGAGTATCAAAGACTTTCAGCAGACGTTTCTCTGAGCGCCGCAGGTACTCCGAAGCATACGAAATGGCCAGATAGTAAACCCATAGAAATCCAATTCTCATCGACAACCCAAACCAGTTTTGCAGCGTTATCTCCGAGTAGACAATCGCCATATACGCAATCACCAGCAGTGCGGAGACGGCAAGCCCAAACCAGAACGTCAACACGTACGCTGCCACCGATGCGGTGAGGTACATCAGCAGGTAGAATGACGAATCCAGCCCACCGGTATAGTAGATAAACACTGGTACAAATATCAGGTCGTAAACAATCGAGAGGAAATAGGCCAGCTTTACGTCGAACCGATTGCGCATGGCCAGACCAAAGACGGCCAGTTGCAGCACAAAGGTGCCTATGAGTATGTAGAAAAAAGTTGTCTCTGAGGAAGGGTAATCACCAAAGAACGTAAACCAGGAGATCCCGGTCAGCGTCATCAGCCGAGTCAGCAGATAGACGACATCTACGCGCGGCAGAAGGGTCTTATGTCGGTCAAGGAACAATTTCATAAAAAAACCCGAATCGTACTAATTATCGGCGCAAATTCGGGTTTATTTATTGGTACGACGTGATTTATAGCGATTTTGAGGGGGAAATACCCGTCTCGCGACCAAGAAATTTCTTGATTGACATACAGATAACACTAACTGGCAGAGCAAGCAGGAGGTTATTGGTTACTATCAGTGGCATGTTCCACGAGGGGGATACCTATAATTTTACTTGGCATCGACTGAATCGAAATTGATATTTGCATACCGGAACTGTGTTACCCCATGCACGTATGGTCAGAGTACGGAAATATGTTTAGATCAATGACAAAATATCCTCCGCTTGTCACCACCGTGATGATCGGGCTGCTGATGGCGGTTTTTCTCTCTGGGAACAGCCTGGCAATCGTCGTCAAGGGTGAGGATCGGGTTCACATCTCAAATCTGCATGAGATCGATGATGACCTGTATGCTTTCGGTGAATACATAACCATCGACGGACGCATTGAGGGTGACATCGTAGCTGGGGGTTATGAAATAAGCACCAATGGCTTCACCGGTGGGTCCCAAAATATCGGCGCCTACGAATACCGACACACCGGCAAAACCGACGGCTCGATCAGGGCAGCAGGTTATGATATTACTATCGATGGATTCATCGGACGATCTCTGCTTGCCGCCGGCAATACCGTACGCCTGACCCAAGGCTCAGTAGTTTCCAATAACGTGAACATCTCCAGCAATATAGCTATGATCGGCGGGACGATAGCCGGAAAGCTTGATTTTCAGGGGAGCAAGCTGTACCTGTCCGGTTCAGTCAACGGCGATGTAACCATCAAAGCTGAGAAGGTCTTTCTGACAAGCCCGTGTGTCATCAATGGCGATCTTGAGTACTGCTGCTCCGAGATGGAAATCGACCTGGACACTTTGCAGGGCGTAACAATTGTTGGTGAGTTACGGCGCATTGAGCCGAAAGTAGCAGTCGTCGAGGATGACGCCGCAGATAGTCCGGAACCATCGGTCATGACATTCTCGGTGATGCTGGCTGCTTTTCTATTCGGTTTGATCATTATGGCGGTGTTTGGAAAATATGTCGAAGCGTCGACCTATCAACTCAAGACCCGTTTTGCTGTGGCCACCGCCACTGGTTTCGTGGCTCTGATGGCACTGGCTATGGCGGCAGTATTCCTGGTGATTGCGTTGATTGTATTCTTGAT
This sequence comes from bacterium, assembly GCA_030640905.1. Classification (GTDB taxonomy): domain Bacteria; phylum Zixibacteria; class MSB-5A5; order GN15; family FEB-12; genus DAOUUR01. Next base: position 319 of record DAOWIM010000122.1, on the reverse strand, counting down.
TGGATGGGCAACCGTTTCCAGTAGCGCTGCACCACTGGGATCACTGATGCTGGTATTCTCAATACTGGCAATCCCGATCCTGAGTTTCGTAACCGTCTCCGGCGGGCTGGTTGCCTTTACCGGCCAGATCGTGGTGGCTGTTTTGATCGGGTTCGGATTGGTGAGGGTATTCAAGAAGAAGCCGGCTCCGATTGGGAGATTCCAGCTGCTGATCGGATTAATTATCATGTTCGGGTTGTACGCGCTGCCGTTTATCGGCGGGCTGTTCTACTTCTGCGCCTGTGCAATCGGAGGTGGAGGATTGATCTGCGGCATCAGG